>NZ_LPVJ01000052.1 GCF_001516615.1 Ferroacidibacillus organovorans
TAAAAAGTCGGCCAAACGGTTCAAAGACTCACCTCCATTTACGAGTCTTTCCGAGCCGTTCAGCGATTATCCTTGTTTGTCTCCCAAAGTGTGAGAATCCGCTTGTGCAGCACATCGTCAATTGTCAGAAAAGATGTGACACGCTCTGGTTGGCCCTGCCCACCTTGTGCTTTTTGCGCGAGACGGGGCGCGATTTCTGTGAGCAGCAAATACTCATCCCAAAAATCTGGCGCTTCTTTGAAAAACATCTCAGGTGTAAAACCCAAAGGTTCTTTCGAATCTGTCGCAGGAAATGGCGTGTCACGCCACCAAACAAATGAAGTCGCGCGCAACGATTTGGTTTGAAACGGGATCAGTGCCTGCATCAGCGCCTGTTCGGTGGCAATCTGATCCGTGCACAAGACGAGATGACGAAGTGCGACATGTTCGTTTATAGAGCGTATCAAAGATGTGATATACGCGCTTTGCTGGGCAGAGTCAAGCCCGCCAAAGCCGGTACGTCCCTGCTCTACATAAAATGGCAATAGCGGCATCGTCAGCGCCCGCCCGCCCAGTCTTCGCTCGACACCATCGCGAATGCGTCGAAGGATCATCCACGATGTGCCGACAGGCAGTGTGTCGGCGCGCTGTGTGAGCCCCCTACACAGATCACAAGTGTGTCGCAAAGAGATGACACGCGTTTGATGTCGCTTATGCTCAATTCTTCGAATCGCACAGACTTGTCCTCCTGAATGGAACAAAAGGCACGCGGTAAAGGCTTGATACACCGCGTGCAGGATCGTTCAAAATTCGCTTTGTTGTAAAAGTGTGCGCAGTTCTGCCGCACTCTTATAAAATTCTTGTTCATCTTTTGCCAAAAGCGCGTCATCAATGCGCTTGCGCAAGACAGACTCGCGATATTCCCGCGCAATGCGGTCAAGCCATAGTTCAGCGATCAGGCTGCTTAACACTTCAAGGGTCGACGCCGTGTAACGCGTCTCGGCTTGCGCTTCAACGACAGCCTTGTAGCGTGCACTGCTTGCGCGATCCCGGAAATAAAGTGTAACGTACACATCTTCTTCCGGGTGATTGTGCACATCGAGAAACGCCTTTTCCACATCAGACGTCACGCGCTTATTTTTGTAAAATTTGAAGGCGGTCATTTGCACACAGGTCGTTGACATGAGCAAGGCCTTTGGACTGTTGCGAAATTGGTCTGTGAAGTGCACCCTGGCGAGCAGTTGTTCGCTTGAGCAGAGGTATTGTAAAAGCCATTCAGATTCAGGATTTTTGAGTTCATAATTCTCCAAAAACCATTGAATGAATTGCTTTTTGTCTGCGGCAGTAATCATTTCTTTCACGATCCATTCGCCTCCAATGCTCAAAAGACTTGCGCCTTCCAAATCTGAGAAACAAACGATGCTCATTTAATTCGCCAGACTACGCGTTCATTCCTGCTTTGAAAGCAACACTAGGAAACCGCCGTGATCATCCATATCGTGTCCCATGGCGACACGCTCTACGCACTCTCCAAACGATACAATGTTTCACTCGACACCTTGATTCACATGAATGGATTAACCACACCGGATGAACTGGTCATTGGTCAAGCGTTGGTAATTCCGACTGGCAACATCAACAAAGCATCCTTGCCGATGATCGAAGTCAACGCATACTACACAGATTTTGGCGCAAAAGGTCAGAACAATCTCACTCAGGTGGCGCATGATCTCACATATGCCAGCCCCTTTAGCCACCAGGCGACCGCACAGGGAACGATCCGGCCGATCGAGACCTCGAGTCTCCTGCAGATCGCGCGCAATCACCATGTGGTGCCCATGCTCGTCCTTACAAACTATGCAGGCAGCATGTTCAGTTCAGACGTGGGGCATGCCATTCTCAATACGCCAGCCGTGCAAGACACGCTAATCACAAACGCGCTTGAACTTATGCACAGCCAGGGACTCAAAGGGCTTAACATCGACTTTGAGTACCTCTATCCGCAAGACAAGGACGCATATAATGTCTTTTTGCGAAAAGTTGCCGCGCGCATCCACCAGGCCGGATTTCTTCTCTCCACGGCGCTTGCGCCAAAGACATCTGCCCATCAGCAGGGGCTGCTCTATGTCGCACACGATTATCCGGTCCATGGCGAACTGTGCGATTTCGTGGTGCTCATGACCTACGAGTGGGGATGGGCAGGCGGCCCGCCGTGGGCGATTGCGCCGATCAACGAAGTGGAAAAAGTGCTCAACTACGCAGTCACGGCGATTCCCAAACACAAAATCATGATGGGGGTTCCTACGTACGGGCGCGACTGGACACTGCCTTTTGTCAAGGGCAAATCGCTTGCCGAGACGTTTGACCCACAAGTGGCCGTCGAACGCGCCGCGAAGTACAAGGTCGATATTCAATACAACACCACGTATCAGGCGCCGTTTTATCGCTATGTTGACGCACAGCATCGCGCACACGAGGTGTGGTTTGAAGACGCGCGCAGCATTCTCGCAAAGCTTGATCTTGTCAAACGCTACGGACTGCGCGGTATCAGCCTGTGGACGATGCCCGCCGATTTCCCGCAACTCTGGCCGATCATCGAGGACAACGTAAACGTTCGCAAACTCACGTTTTAGCTCATCGTCAAGGCAGGATGGCCCAGTTGGTGGACTCACAGCAAAGAAACAGGCAACCGCCCCACGGTTCGTGGCTTGGTTGCCTGTTTGCGCTGCATCACAGATCAATTCCCGCTTACCGCAGTGCTCGCAGACTACGCGATTGACGCCGCGCATGCCCTGTTCAGGGTAGCGAGTTCCTGCCGCGACACCGACTGGCGCAATTTGATCGATGGAAGAAAGCTCTGACGGTGTGAGGTGAACCGCAGTCCCGCCGACGTTTTCTTCGAGATATTTGCGCCGTTTCGTGCCCGGAATCGGCACGATCTGCTCCCACTGCGCAAGCAGCCACGCGAGCGCCAATTGCGACGGCGTGCACCCTTTTTGTGCCGCCAACTCGCGAATCCGCTCCACGAGTTGCAGGTTCTTCGCAAAGTTTTCTCCTTGAAAACGCGGTGAAAAGCGACGATAGTCGTCTTCTGCCAAATCCTCAAACGTGCGGATCTCTCCTGTCAAAAAGCCGCGTCCAAGCGGGCTGTATGGGACAAAACCAATCGAGAGTTCACGGCACGTCGGCAGAATCTCATCTTCCACATCCCGACTCCACAGTGAATACTCCGTTTGTAGCGCGCTGATCGGATGCACCGCGTGCGCTTTTTGATCGTTGACGCCGCCGCCTCAGACAATCCGAGAAAGCGCACCTTGCCTTCCTCTATAAGCCTCGCCATCGCCCCCACCGTCTCCTCAATCGGCACGTCCGGGTCCACCCGATGCTGATAATAGAGATCAATCGTCTCGATTCCGAGTCGCTTCAAACTGTCTTCGCACGCCTGCCGGACATAGTCAGGGTGTCCCGAAACACCAAGAAATGTTCCGTCCGGCGCCCGCCGATTGCCAAACTTTGTCGCGATGATCACCTGATCGCGGCGTCCCTTTAATGCTTTGCCGACAAGCTCCTCATTGCGTCCAACGCCGTACATATCTGCAGTATAAACAAAATCGACGCCAAGTTCAATGCGCGGATGAATCGTCGCGATCGACTCTTGATCGTCTCGCCCAGCGTAAAATCGGACATTCCCATGCAGCCTAGACCGAGCGCGGATACAGTTAAGCCTTGTCCGCCCAATTTGCGTTTTTCCATCATGAGAACCTCCTTTTTGTATGTAGCTTACCTATTATAGCATTTCGCCGTGCGAAACACCCGCAATCAACTCCCCCGAAAAGACTTGCACGCGTTTACAAAGCAAAAAGGCACTTGACTTCATTTTTCATGCCAGGGCAAAACGCTATCGCGCGATTCGCTCTAAAGCATTCAGATAGCGGTCCACCTCTTCTTGCGTGTTGTACGGCGCAATCCCGGCCCGCACGAAGCCACCGCAGGAATTTACGCCGAGCCGATCAGCCAGTGTACTCGCATAAAAATGGCCATCTGCCACAAAAACACTCGCCGTTTCAAGCACTTGTTCGCACACTGCGCGCGCATCCTGCCCATCGACCGTGATCGCAATCGTCGGCGTTTTAGGGATTCCCTCTTCTGCCGAAAAAGCCGCACACCGCGCATCGCCTGTAACCCCGCTCGCATGTGGCGCGCCAGACTGTCCTCATACGCCTCGATCCGTTTCATGGCAGAAACCATCTTTTCGCGCAGCGTCGTCCCGTCACCAAGGCTTGCCACAAAATCGAGCGCGCCACCGATCCCGGCAATCCCTTCGTGGCTCTGCGTACCTGTTTCGAGTTTGTCCGGATCATAGGTTGGGGCCGGATCCAGTTTGTAAACGTCCAAGTGCGCAAACAGTCCCTCGCGAATCGCCGCGACGCCGACGTGCGGGCCAAAGAACTTATACGTCGAACACAACAGGATGTCAGCGTCCAAAACCTCTCGATCAACGGAAAAATGCGGCACCGCGTGCACCGCGTCAACCACCACGAGCGCCCCCACCTCATGCGCGCGCTGTGCGATCCGCCGCACATCCGTAATCGTCCCGACTGCATTAGAGGCAAGGCCCACCGCGACCACTTTCGTGCGCGGGGTAATCACTTCATCAAGATGATCAAGATCAAGCGCGAGCTTCTCTTTATTCACACGCAGCCACACCGGTTTTGCGCCGCGATCGCGCGCCGCCGTGAGCCACGGATCCACGTTTGCGCGATGGTCAAGTTCCGTGACGACAATCTCTGTCTGCGCATCCCACGTTCTTGCGAGCGCACGCGATATGGCAAACGTAAGGGTCGTCATGTTGGCGCCAAATGCGATCTCCGACGGTTTTGTATGAAGAAGTGCCGCCAGTTTTGTCTTTGCGTCTGCGATGGTCGCTTCTGTCTCAACGCTCGTCGGAAAAACGCCGTGCAGATTCGCGCCGCCGCGCGCCATGTAAGAGGTCATCGCATCAATCGTCGATTGCGCCACTTGCGACCCGCCAGGTCCGTCAAAGTAGGCGACACGCTGACCGTGATAAAGACGCTTTAGCGCAGGAAAATGTGCGCGAACCTCATCGATTGGAAAAGAGTCACTCATCCCGCCATCCCCTTTGGCCCATTTGAACAAACGATTCTCGCTTATTCCTATTCAATAGGTTAAGGGTAGTAGACACAGCGCCTCTTGGCAAGTGATTCCTAACTCGCGCCACAACTAGAGGCGCGAACCGACCCACGCGCCAACCAGTCCGACTACAAGACTCGCAAGCAGATAGGCAATCATCGTTTTCACTGCGCGCCGATCGCGCAGTGTCGCACTCTCAAACATCCATGTAGAAAACGTGGTGTACGCACCGATGAACCCGATGCCAATGGCGCTTCGCAGCCAGTAATCCACGAGGTTGTTCGGACGCGCCGCCGCATAGACATAGCCGAGTAAAAACGCGCCGGTGATGTTGATCAGAAATGTCGCAACGGGAAAGTCTTTTTCCAGCGTGCGTTGATCTGGTTGGTGATAAAAAGCGTGCGCACGCGCCGATCATTCCGCCAAACGCAACGCCGACCCACTCAATCATCCGATCTCCCTCCTCTCTCCGCCCAAATGGCTCCCGAGCAGCGCGATGAGAAAGCCACCGACGAGGCTTAGGACGACATAGAGAAGTGCGGTTGCGTTTTGCCCATGCATGAGAAGCGCGTTTGTCTCGACGACAAACGTGGAAAACGTGGTGTACGCTCCGATGATCCCCGTTCCAATGCCCGCGCGCATCCACTGAGGCACCTTAAAGCGCCAGATGGTGACCGTATAAAACCAGGCCAGGACAAAGCTTCCTGACCAGTTGATCAAGAGTGTCGCCAGCGGAAATCCGTGCACGGGCGGCACCGCCACCTCGAGCAGTTCGCGCAAAAGCGCCCCGATGACCCCACCGACTGCCACTGCGCCGTATTGGCGCGCGACATCCCCCGCAATGACCGATCGCGCAACGTTTCTGCACGCTTTTTCTCCTCAGCCAACACCTGACACACCTTTCATCCATCGAAGTTGTCTCTATCGATCTGTGATGACAACCGACCGGCCACGCCTCATGTCCCCGCATCATCCACGTCTTCATCCACCCGTCGAACGGAACACTCCCAAAAGCCATCCCCCATCTTCTTTACAAGGCGCACGCGCAGCAAATCGCCAACGCCAAGCGAGACCGTCGGGTGCTCAATCTCGTACCACGCGAGTTCTGCGAGCGGCACGAACGCGCGAATGCCTTGATGCTCCACCCACGCGCCGCGCTGATCGAGCGCGACGATGCGCGCCTCCACACGATCTCCCTGTTTCACACAACTTCCTCCTCTAGGTGTTGCAGTCTCTTTAGGTTTTGCGACCATCGCGTCCCGTTCGACCTCAGCAAAAACCCCCACAAGCGCCACAGAGTTTCCTCCAAGGTCACTTGTAGGGGCTATCATCCCACAGCCGGGCTTACGCGAGCTCCATCGCGATTCAATTACTTGAATGATACTGTCTCGCATATACATACGTCAACACAGGAGGTGTCCCATGCTCATCGCCACCAGTTTCATCGGATCGCTCATCGGCTTTTTCGCCTATTATCAGATGTTCGCACGCGTCGCGCACGCCCCGCGCCACATCACGATGCGCGCCTCCATGATCAATTGCATGGCGCTCGCCTTCATCTTCGCGATGCTGATCGATCTGACCACAGGGAGCAAACTGCTCAGCGTCATCCTGCCGATCGTGACCATCTGCGCGCCTGCGATCTGGATGCTAAAATTGCAAAGTCTGCTTGACGTCGTCGAACTGCTCATCGGCTCGCTCATGAGCGTATCCATGAGCGTGATGCTGATCGGAATGACCGACCCGCTCGTCGTGTGGCTCATCCAACTCGCGCTGGTGCTCGTCGAGGCGCTGCTCTTCGTTTCACTCACGCGCCGCATCCAGATGCGCTTTAAATGATTGGCGTCGCGCGCTAAGCGGACAGCCGGAAGCCTCCAACCCCGTTTCGCCGTTTCATCACTGCACCATTTCATTGTTGCGGCACATGAAAGCATGCTGCGGCATTTTTGTGTATTCTTCTTCACCAGCGCACCTTTTGGCGCGCTGATTTGGTGATTTTCTTCCACTTCTCGCGCTCTTGCGCTTGTGCTTGGCGGTCTTCTTTGCGAACCGCTTGGACATGCTGGACATCCGCATTCATCCAGTGGTTCACAAGCGTCGATTTCCCGGCACCTGATGACCCGATGAGCGATGCGGTGACGCCAGATTTTAGATAATCATTCAACGACTCAAGCCGTTCTTTCAAACTTACTCAAATCTACGCATAGGTAGCTTTGACGTTGAATTCCTGCTTCGTCGAGGTCGCCTCTGGTATGAGCAGGTCTTACGTCCTCTCCACAGGCTATCACCGTGGAACTCACGGCCAATTTCATCAAATTCTTCGCCGCGTTCAGGTCGCGGTCATGATGAGTACCGCATTCCAAACATGTCCATTCGCGTATCGATAGCGGCATGCTTTCTTGTTTTGTCCAACACTTCGAGCAAATTTTACTTGATGCAAACCACCTGTCCGCTACGATGAGGTCACCACCACGCATCGCCGTCTTATACACCAACTGCCGCCGAAACTCGTGAAAGCCCATATCTCCGACCGCTCTTGCCAAGCCATGATTCGCCATCATACCTTTGACGTTCAAATCCTCAATGACGATCACACCGTATTGACTTACTAGTCTGGTGGTGAGTTTGTGCAGTTCGTCGTTGCGGATATTGGCTACCTTCGCATGGAGCTTCGTAAGTTTGAGCTTGGTTTTTGCTCTATTTTTGAGCCTTTTTGCTTACGAGACAAGGAACGTGACAAACGACGCAAACGATTCAAGAGTATTCTGTGCGGCTTTGCGCCTGTCACGAAGGTTCCGTCAGACAAGGTGGCTAATCGATTGACACCCAAATCCACGCCGACAATCGCTTGGTTTTCGCATATTGGCGGCATCTCTTCTGTATCCACCGTGATACTCACAAACCATTTGTCTGCCTTACGCGAAATGGTAGCGGATAGGATCTTGCCAGAGAAACGCAACACTTCCCGCATTCGTACCCATCCCAGATTCGGAATGCGAATGCGCTTCTCACTGACGGAAAATTGATCATTCGTGAGCGTAAAACTGTCATGAATCCCTTTCTTTTTGAAGGCTGGGTACTTCGCAACGCCTCGAAAAACCGTTAAAACGCATCACCAAGGTGAATCAATGCCATTTGTGGCGCGTTTTTGGTGACTTCTAGCATCCAAGGGAACTGTTCGCGCTTGATCGCGTTCAGTTGCCGACGAAGTGAAGCTTGCGTTGGTTTTTCACCCGCCTCGTATTGGCGCTTCCACTCCGCAAGACCCCACTTGTAGGCAAACCGAGCCACACCACTGGCTTTAGAAAAATAGGTGGCTTGCTGCTTGTTTGGATCAAGCGCAATCTTATGGCTTCTCAGCATCGTCAACCACCTTCTTCATGCCTTCAATCAATTTCTGGTTTTTGCGTGACCGGGAACCGTAGAGCCGCGCAGAAAATACCGTAATAATTTCAAGTACATCTTTGGCAAGATCCTCTTCAAACGTGGTGTCTTCTCCTTGGTTGAGAATGACGACTTCCACTTCTTTCGCCTCGCAAATAGCAAAAACAAGTTCTGCTCCAAACCGCAGAAGTCGGTCTTTATGCGTCATGACCAGCCTTCCTACTTCATCCTGCAAAATGGCGTTCAACAGTCGTTTCAAACCTTTTTGTGGTAGTTCATGCCTGATCCAAGATCAGCAACGACCTCGAACGTCCATCCTTGTGCAGCACAGTACATTTCAAGGACTTGCTTCTGCCGTTCCAAGTCCTCTTTCTGATCATGGCTTGAAACTCTGGCATAGACTACGGTCTTCCTGTCGCTTCGTTGAAGGACGGAACAATTCCGGCCGCAGTTTCAACAGATCGTATCGGCGGTGACCACCGGGCGTTATTTCATCCGGCTGTAATCGACCTTCTTTTTCCCAACGACGGAGTGTCGTAATGGATACTCCTAACACCTTCGACGCTTCGCCTATCGTCACTAATCTATCCATATTGATAGTATACAGATAGTTTTAATCAGATTCAACGATTACTGTTCAACCCCTTGATGATCTTCTACGAAAAAAGGAATACCAGCTCGTCGAGCCTTTTCTTGTGCATGTGCCCCCGCCTTGGCGGCTGCGTCCATTAATGATTTTTCGACCTGAGCCCAGTCCATCACAACATCCCTCCTGCGTCGTTATTTGTTCTCGCCGACGGTGGCGCGAGAGCGCCACCATCTAATACATATCCCGATTTATATCGAGAACCTGAGATTCGATGATCCCTTCGATACCGCACCCTGAAAAAGTGAACAAACCCACAGCCCACACCGCGAAACCTGCCATGATCTATTTTTTCATTTCCTTAGTTGATCCAGCACCGATTGAACACGTATCGCATCGTCAAAATCCGGAAGCGAGTCCCGCTTCTCTCCAACCAGTGCGCGCGCAAGCTCTGTATAAAGTGTCCACTGCGGATGAATGTACGCTTGGATCGCTGCAGGAAAACCGCTCTCATCCATGCGCTTTGGGAGTTCCACATCCTTGAATTCCGCCGACGGCGGCGTCGCGATACGAAGCAAATTCCCCTCCAAGACAAGTGTCCCCTTCGTTCCGAAAATCTCGAGTCGAGGTTCGACGCCAATTGCGGACGAAATGAATTGCGCCGAGCAGGTGCCGCCTTTTTGGAACATTCCTAAAAACATAAACGAGTCATCCGCCGTGCTCTCTTCAGGGCCGTGTTCACCGCGCCGCGTTTTGATCTGGCGCACCAACTGCCCTTGAACCGTCTCCAGATCGCCAAACCAGTGGTGCAGCGCGTCAATCATGTGCGACCCGATGGCCCCGAGCATTCCGCCGCCACGCTCCGCTTTCCACAGCCATGTATTCTCTGCCTCGCGAATACGATCAAGCATCCCGCGCGCCTCTCGCCAGTGAACGTGAATGACGTCACCGAGGCTCCCTTCTTCGAGCAAGCGTTTGATCGCCTGGCGCTCCGGCAGATAGCGCCACTCAAAATTGATGAACAAGTGACGATCCTTCACATCTGCGACCCTTTTCATCGCTTTTACCTCAGCGAGATTCAAAGCGGGCGGCTTCTCGCACAACACGTGTACCCCAGCCTCAAGCGAAGCAGTCGTCATATCGGCGTGCACCATCGGCTCTGACGCGATGACCACCATCTCTAATGCGGATTCTTCGATCATCTTCTTCCAATCATCAAAGGCCTGTGGGATCGATAATCGCTCTGCCTCCGCGCGCGCCCTTCCTGGCCTTACGCCACTAAGCGCCACCAATTCATAATCCGGATGCTTCAAAAGAACGGGTGCATGCACTCTGGCGCCATACCCCGTGCCGATAATTCCTACGCGAATCCCCATCGTTACACCTCACCCTTCGATGATCAAGTCGATCATCGTCTCAAATTACAAGAGATCACTCAACCTGCGAATGATTCGATACGGTTTCGTCGCAAACGCCTCTGGCCATGCCGCATTTTTTCCATTGACCCATATTCCTTTAATTCCCATTCGCTGCGGCGCCACAACCTCCCACTCCGCGTTGTCGCCAATCATCCACGCGTCGCAAGCGGGAACATTCAGTACATTCAGCGCATGTTGATACACGCTTTCTTCTGGTTTGCCTACTCCAAATTCCCCCTCAATGAGAATGAGATCAAAGTATGGGGATAGGGTGAAACGATCAATTTTAGCGCGTTGAGAGTGTGAAGCGCCATTGGTGAGCAGTGCCAGTTTAATGCCCGCCTCTTTCCAGAATTGCACCGTTTCCAATGCCCCAGGAAGAAGATCGATCGCTTGCGTCCGCTCCTCTTCAAAGCGAACGGCGATCCGTTCTGCGAGAGAAGGATGGCTAACGCCAAGAGAAGTGAGCGCCATGTCGACAATCGTCTTGCGACTGGCGAGAAGATCCATGCGCCCCACTTTGTGGCGCGTCGGATCGCTCCAAAACCACCGTGCGTTTTCCTTTAAGGCGTGAAGCAATTCTCCCTCCGAAACAGGCACAATCTCACTTGCCGCATCGCGGCATGCCACAAGCCAACTCGCGTCAGCCACACTTTCATAGGAGAGAATCGTATCATCAAGATCAAGAAGGATTGCTTTAGGCATTTCGGGAATCTCAACTCACTCCTTTAAAGAAGAATGGGAGTCTTCAATAACAACGAATATTTCGGCGAAGCGATCCATCAACCCATTCGTCACTAGGCGATATGGCGGAGCGCCGCAATAAGGACCCACAAACCTAGCAAACCAAGCATTCCACCCGCCACTTTTTCTGACCATTCTCCGAGGTGTTTTTTTAATCTGCCGCCAAAGGTCAGTCCAAGCCACGTAAAGAAAAACGCCTGGATTGCAATCAAGATAACCAGGAGACCAACCGGGAGTTGCATGAATCCCATAGAGAGCCCAACCGCCAACTCGTCGACACTGACGCTGATCGCAGTAAAGAGAAGTCCCCATAAAGTCAACTGGCGAGTCCGTTTTCCATCATCGTCGTCGTTTTCAAAAAAGATGAGCCATATCGCCACACCGACAAGCGCTATCCCGCCCATCAAGGCTGCCCAGTTTCCAACGAGACGTCCAAGAGCGCTCCCAACGAACAAGCCAAAAAGTGGCATGATCGCTTCTGCCGCGGCAAACGTCAGTCCGATTCGCCATCGGCTGCGTGTGGCGCAGGCTGTCACACCTAAAGAAACAGACATCAACAACGTGTCCATTCCAAGCGAAAGCACAAAAATGACAACTGCGACTTCCCTCACCCGATCCCTCCACAAAAACTTTCACTTTGCTTCAATTACGCGGATGATCTCTTCACAAACGCGATGCGTCTCAAGCATGTCTCGCGTTAGATCATCTCCCCCGCGCAAAACCGCTGCAAAAAAATCCTCAACCATCGCGCCAAAACCGCGTGCTTCATACGCGTTTTGCCAGTCACTACGCTTTGTCACCGTCGCGGTTCCCCGCCAATGCACAAGCTCTGCGAGATCGCGGACGATCCATTTTTCAAAAGGACGCATCACTTCCAGCGTCTCTTCGTTCAATCCGCTCTCGCGACTCATGATGCCAATCGCCGTGTGCTCATTCACGCTGAGCTGCGCGACCACGTACGCAAGCTCATTTCCTTTCATCTTCCACCGCACATCAAGCGTATCATAGGCACTCCGTCCAAGCCATCGCAGCGTATCAATCACGTGGATAAAATCGTCAAAAATCACAGTGCGGGGACTTCCTGCAAGGGACGTGCGATTTTTTTGCATCACGATCAGATCCGGCGTTTCATTCGTCTTGACGTGGCGGTACATCGGGGCATAGCGGCGATTAAATCCGATCCTTAGCAGACATCCATGTTGTTCTGCCATCTCTACAAGCAACAAAGCCTCTTCATAGGTATTGGCAATCGGTTTGTCGAGGTAGACGTGCACACCCGCCTGAAGCAGCGCCTTTACGACAGGCACGTGCGCATCTGTCGCGACGTGCACAAACGCAACGTCAATCCCTGCCTCAAGCAGCGCATCGACCGACGAGTAGCGCGCCGGAATGCGGTAGCGCTCCCCGATATCGTGAAGCGCGGCAACGTTTCGCGTGGCGATTTTCAGTTCAATCCCCGCGCGCGCTCCCAAGATTGGGAGGTACGCTTTTTTCGCAATGTCGCCAAGACCGATGATCCCAACGCGCAACCTAAACACCTCCTTGAGCGATCGCGCCTTATTTCAGATACGTTTTTAAATAAGCCAACTTCTCCGTCTGAAACCCTGGCATCTCTTCATGCCCAAAATAGCGATACACGCGAATCTGCTTCGCGCAAGCCAGATGATTGTAAACCGCAAAAATCGTGGAGGGTGGTGTAATTTCATCAATCAAGCCCACGGAGATGAGCACAGGACACGTGATCCGCGGGGCGAGGTTCATGACATCAAAATAAGAGAGTGTCTTCATCGCCGTTTCTTCGATCTGTGGCGCCGTGTTCCTTCGAAAAAACTCGTTGATTTCAAGGTATGGCCCCGTCGGTGAGACATCAATGGCGCGTCGAAAATGACAGAGGTAGGGGTAATCCGCGACAACCACCGCCGCGCGTTCAGACAGCGCCGCAGCCGCGAGCGAAAGACCGCCCCCTTGGCTTCCACCAGTCACTCCGATGCGCCGCTCATCGACGTCCGGTTGTTGCGCGAGCACTTCGAGCGCCAACACCGCATCCATGTAGGCGCCGCGATAATAGTACTCCTGTGGATCAAGTATCCCTTTTGTCATCCAGCCGAGTTGATGGCCGTGCGAACTGACTGCATTGTCCTGACTGCTGTGTTGTCCGCGCGTCAACATGCCAAACGTCGCGTATCCGTGGAGTGCCCAATTCACGATGGTGTGGATGCCGCCGTCAAACGACCAGTTGTAGCCGTGAAAAACGACAAGGCCAGGATGAGGACCGTCCCGATCAGGAACCGCGTAAAAACCGCGGATCGTCGCGCCCATAAACCCGTGGTACGAAAGTTCATACACGCGCACGCCATCCGCCGGGTACTCCACTGCTCGCATGGAAACCTGCACATCGGCGTCTTTGATAAGGGCTAACGTAGACGCCCAAAACGCGTCAAAGTCAGCCTCGCGCGTGAGCTTTGGCCGATACATTTTAAGCTCATCTAGCGGCAAATCATACGGTTGCGCCACGGCATTCACCTCACTTTTTCGATCTTCAGACAAGCCCTGAACTTCATAACCTCATCATACGCTACTTCTGCGACTTGAGCGCGCAGCGCATTGCTCGCGCCGCACGCACCCGCGAGTCGCAACGCCTCAACAAAGCCTTCATCCCGCGAAAGCGAAGCGACAAGCCCTGCGAAAAAGGCGTCTCCACTCCCCACGGGATTGACCGCAACAAGCGCAGGTGTGAGGCCCTCCCACACACTTCCATCCTCTGCGCGGGCATAGTATCCATTTGCACCGCAGGTGACAATCGCCGCGTCACATCCCTTTTCGCAGAGCGTCTCAAGCCCATCGTGAAAATCCTTGCGATCCCTCATCCTTGCATCAAGCAGTTCTTCAAACTCCACTTGATTCATCTTCACGAGATGCGGCCGCGCTTTGATCGCCTCGACCATCGCCTCTCCGCGTGTATCCACGTAACTTTTCCCGCCGCGTCGTGCGGTGCGCTGAATCACTTGCGCGTAAAAGTCAGTCGGCAAGCCGGGCGCCAGGCTTCCGCTCATGACGACATGCTCCGCCTTTGACAAATGCGCCTCCAGCTGCTCAAAAAAGAGACTCAAATCCTCTATAACAGTCGGACCCGGTTCCAACAATTCACTGTTTCGCCGCGCCCCATCCGAAAGTCCTGTTTCCACGACGTTGACCGTGGTGCGCGTCTCGTCGGCAATCCTGTAAAAATCGTGGCGTATCCCCATCCGTGTCAGTTCAGCAGCGATCCACTCGCCCGTTTCTCCCCCTAAAAAACCTGTGCCGCAAGCATTCACCAAAAGGGTGTGCAAGACGCGCAATACATTGATCCCCTTGCCGCCAGGCGCTTTCATCACACGGCGCACGCGATGGACCTCTCCCTGACGGAACGCCTCGATAAAATAGGTTTTGTCAAGCGCCGGGTTGGCAGTGACCGTCAAGACGTACGGTTTCATTTAATAACGGCCCTTTGCGCCGGCGAGTTCGATCTTCGCTTCAACCACCCGGGCGTACGCCTCGCGCGCGGGCATGAAATATTTCCGCGGATCCGCCTCTGCAGGGTGCTCAATCAAGTAGGTGCGAAGCGCTTCTGCAAATGGTATTTTTAGTTCCGTTGCGATGTTTATCTTGGTGATCCCCGCGCGAATTGCCTCGCGAATCAAGGGATCCGGGACGCCTGACGCGCCGTGCAAGACAAGCGGAATCTCCACGCGCCGACGAATTTCGGCCAGTCGCAAAAGGTCGAGTTTCGGTTCCCCACGATAGACGCCGTGCGCCGTGCCGATCGCGACGGCGAGCGAGTCAATGCCTGTACGCTCCACAAATTCGCGTGCCAGCGCCGGATCCGTGTACCGCGCTTGCGCTACGTCTACCTCCAAATCATCTTCGACGCCACCCACTTGGCCAAGTTCTGCCTCAACGCTCACACCGCGCGCGTGCGCAATCAAAACGGCCTCGCGAACGAGTGCGACATTTTCTTCAAATCCAAGGTGAGAACCGTCGATCATCACAGAAGAATACCCGTTATCCACACACTCCGATACCTGTTCAAGCGTCGCGCCGTGATCGAGGTGAAGCGCAACCGGAATCCGTGCGCGTTTTGCCGCTAGCTGCACAATCGCCGAGATGTATGCAACACCCGCGCTTTGAATCGTGCTCGGTGTGGTCTGAATCATCAGTGGCGCTCCGAGTCGCTCGGCCGTCTGCACGACGGTCTGCAATGTCTCCAGGTTGTACGCCGCAAACCCGACTACCGCATATCCGTTTCGCATCGCATGCGCGAACATTTCATGTGTCGATACAAGTCCCATCTCTTACGCCTCCAATATATGTGCCGCTTCGCGATCTAAGATAAACGTGACATTCGGGTGCACTTGCAAAATGCTCGCCGGTGAATAGGTGCGCACATCTCCGCGCACCGCGCTCAGCACCGCATTGGCCTTTTCGCGGCCAAATGCGAGCAACAACACTTTTTTGGCCATCAGGATCGGCTGCAAGCCCATCGTGATCGCCTCTGTCGGAACGCGCTCTTGTTCGCCAAAAAAGCGCGCGTTCGCCTCAATCGTGTCGCGCGCCAGTGTCACGACATGCGTATTCGCCTTGAGCGCAACGTCCGGCTCATTAAACCCGATATGCCCGTTCAAACCAATGCCAAGGATCTGCAGATCAATCGGATGTTCGCGAATGATCTGATCATAGCGCTCGCATTCAAGTGCCAGATCAGGCGCCGCGCCATTTGGCAAAAATCGCTTCTCTGCCGGAAGATCCACATGCCGAAAAAGGTGTTCATTCATAAAATGGTGATAGCTTTGCGGATGATCGGCGGACAGCCCGACATATTCATCCAGGTTGAGCGTTGTCACATGCGCGAAACTCAGTCCCTGGCGATGAAACGACACCAGGGACTCGTATAAAGGAATGGGTGTGGAACCCGTCGCCAAGCCTAAAACCGGATTTCGGACCGATTGGATAACTTGCTCAACCAAAGCAGCCGCATAGACGGCCGCCATCTGTGGATTTTCAAAGACGCGAATGTTCATTCTTTATAAAATCACCACCTGACTCAGGTTGCGCGGAGCGTCAGGATCAAAGCCGAGCTGCGTCGCCTTTTCGTAAGCGAGAAAGTGCAGCGCCGGCATGTAAAGCACTGCACGGCTCCAATCAGACAGTCCATCTGGCAATGCAAACACACCGCGTTCAGCTTTAAGCGTGTCATTCGACTGCGTCGTGAGACAGACAACCTGCCCTTCTACCGCCCGCACATCGCGCACAAGCGATGCCGTGTACGATGCATGCGCCTCATCTGCCAGGATGATCACTCTCGTCGAGGCGCGCACGATCGAGATCGGGCCGTGGCGAAACTCGAGCGTGGTGTAATACTCACACGGAACTTGTGTCATTTCCTTTAGTTTGAGTGTCGCCTCTGCGGCAAGGCCATAATAGGCGCCAAGCCCAAGAAAGATAAATGACGAAGCATCAGAAGTCCTCCCGTACGTCTTTCCAAAATGTTCAGCTCCCGTGAGAGACTGGGCAGCGAGTTCTGGCAGTCTCTCGAGTTCCTCGATCAGATCCGGACGCATCGCAAGATCTGCCGCGATCCACTGAAGAGCGAGCAGCATATTCGTAAACGATTGGGTCATGACCACCGACTTTTCAGCGGCGTGGGAGAGGACGATGTGGTTGCGCGTATCCTTTGTGAGTGTGCTGCCCTCCGTGCATGTCACGCCAATCACATCGACCGTTCTGTGATGTTGTGCCAAATGGTTGACCGCCATCAATACCTCAGACGTAGTCCCCGATCGCGAAATCGCAAACGCAACGGTCGGCGCTTTGCGTGAAAGGACACTTGAATCGCTTAAAAAAACCTCAGAGGCAGGGACAGCCGATGCGTTATAGCCTGTCACCGCTTGGAACAGGCGCGATGCACTCTGTGCGAGATAAAACGACGTGCCACAACCGATAAAGAGAAATTGCGTCTGCGGTGAAAGCGTTAGGCCCTTCGCAATCGCACGCCACTGCGCAGGGACGATCTTGAGCGTTTGTTCCCAGGAAGCAGGCTGGTTTTTGATCTCTGTGAGTGTGTGGTTTTTCATGATTGTCTCCTCCATCCCAAAAACGCCAATTCAATAGCCCCGTATAACCCTGCGTCGCGTCGAAAATGTGCCAGTTTGAGTTCTGGCGGAAACGGAACGAAGCGCTCCGTGTACCCTGACAGGTACGGTAAAATAAGATCGCCCGCACCCATCAGGCCGCCGCCAAATACGACAACACTTGGGTCCCAAGCGATCATCACATTGGTTAAGTGAAATGCAATTTCTTGCAGGGTTTCCTCTACAAACGATTTGGCTTTATCGTCGGTTTGCGCTTTGCGAAAGAGATCGCCCGCCGACATCTTTTCACCAAAATGGCGCGAGGCGCGCTCGCCAATGGATCTCCCACCAGCAAACTCTTCCAGCGGCGCCGTGTCATCGCGGGCGCCTGACGGTTCAAACTTTGAAAGCATGTTATAGGCGATTTCCCCAGAAGCCCCGTGCGCGCCTTGTAAAACCTTGCCATCAAGCGTGTACGCCAGCGCAATTCCCGTGCCAAGATTCACAAAAAGCCCAAAATCGACTCCCTGCAACGCGCCTTTTTTCAGTTCAGCCAGCGCAGCCGCCTTTACATCATTGTCGATCTGAACCGCTACGCCCGGAAAAGCGTTTTGAAAGGCTTCCTCCATACAAAGCTCCGCCCAACCCGGAACATTCGGCGCCATCAACACGCGATCCTTGAGGGTGATCCCCATCGTGGCAACACCTACGCCAACCAGGGAACCCCTGGTTGGCGCTGCCGTCTTCAAAACGAGTTCTTGACCCGCCAGAATCGCTTGCTGTAACACATTCTTTCCATCCCCGCACAAAGCCGTGTCCAAATTTGTGCGGTGGAGCAGCTCGCCATCGAGCGTCGCCGTCGCGATGGCTATTTTCGTACCGCCAAAATCAAACGCTAAGACAAAACGAGCAATCTCATCATCCATGCGGGCATTTCCCATTGAAAACGGTCTCCCTTTGCATCCATATCTGTGCCAAATGCTATGCTCAAGAATGCGATCCAGCGCTTTTTCGTTCTGTCAGATAGGTTTCATGAATGGCTTTGACGCCAAACGGCCACTGTTTTTCGCGAGACGCCCAGATCAAAAACGCTATCACACCAAGCACCGTCCAACCGATCGCCAATTCAATCGCCGACCAACCTGACGAATAAAACACATACGCCCAGCCTACAAACGCAATGATGCTAGGAAGCGGGTAGAGCCACTGGCGAAAAGGCCGACGCAAATTGGGCTGGCGTTTGCGAAGCACCGTGAGCGCTGCGACTTGCCCCATGAACTGAACGACAATCGCAACCGCCATCAACGCATTGATAATCTGTGAGAGGTTGAAGAAACAGCAGATCGCTGTGATCAGCCCCATGACAAGCAGCGAGATGTGCGGGAAATTGTATTTTTCGTGAAGTTTTCCGAAGCTGCGGAAAAACAGACCGTCGGCAGACGCGTTATAGGGCAGCCGGGACGCCCCAAGCAGTCCCGTGTACACCGATGCGAACGCAGTCCAAAGAATGAGGAGCGTGATGATTGCAGCCCCTGGCTTTCCCCACACATCCTGCATAAAAAGCGTGCCGATATTCTGACTGCTCATCGCAATCTTCCAGGGGACAACGCCGATGACGCCAAGATTCATGAAGATATCGATAATGCCTACTGCAACAATCGACAATATGACAGACTTAGGAATGGTTCTGCCCGGGTTTTTCACTTCGTCCCCCATGTAGCAGATCGTATAGTAGCCCATGTAATCATAGATCGAAATCAACATGCCGCCGCCAAGCCCCAGAAGAAACTTCGACGGAAGAAACGCGTCACTCGGAAACGCAAATGCGAGGTGCGGATTAAAATGCGTTACTCCCGCCACAATCATGATCAAAACGGTTAAAATCATTCCGACCCACAATACGGTGGTGATTTTCCCGATCGAATCAATTCGGCGATAGAGAAGCGCCACGGTGATGACCGTGATCAGAACGGCTGCGAGTTTCGTGTCAAGCGAAGTCATTCCTGGCCAGAAAAAGCTCAGATAATTTGCCATACCAATCATTCCGGTCGACATGATCAGCGGCGTCGCGATCAGTGTTGACCAAACAAAAAGAAAGGGCATGATCTTTCCCGATCGATACTGAAACGCTTCGCGCAAGTACACATAAGAACCGCCTTCACCCGGCATGGCTGCCCCAAGCTCACTCCACACAAGCCCGTCAGCCATCGCCAAAAGCGCGCCTGCGACCCAACCAAAGATCGCCTGTGGTCCCCCCATGGCTGACAGAATCAGCGGAATCGTGATAAAAGGACCGATCCCTACCATCTGTGACATGTTGATGGCCGTCGCTTGAAAAAGACTAATTCCGCGAACGAGCCCGCTGCCGCTTTCATTGCCCGCGTTCTTCATGGTCATCTCCCTTTCAAAAGAATGGTTAAACAATCTATCTATGAAACCGCCTACATCAAAATCATAGCACAAACGATCGCTAATGCGCATCAATAATTCATGTTTCGAAACAAAAAACTTTCATTTCGAAATGAAGTCAAAACAGACGAATAGCATGATTCGCTGTGGCGCGTATTGTGCATCTGTACTAAAATGAAAAGATGTCCAGCTACTTTCTCCTAGAAAGGGAACTATTCATCCATGGAGACACCCGAATCACTCAGCGCTTTTGAACGACGCAACTATATTGTTACTTATTTAGAAGAACACGGAGAAGTTCGCATCGAGCAATTGCGGGATTGGTTCGCGGTGAGTGAAGTGACCCTGCGAAGGGATTTGGAGATCCTTGAGTCCCAGAACTTTATTCGCCGCGTCCGCGGAGGGGCCGTCGCCAATTCAGCACAACCACTCGAATTGCTATTTCAAGAAAAATTGAACACTCACACCCAAGAGAAGCGCGAGATCGCAAAGATCGCCGCCTCACTCGTAAAAAATGGACAAGTGGTCATTCTCAGCGCTGGAACAACCACCACGCACATTGCCCGGGAACTCCTAAAAAAAGAGGACGTCACCATCGTGACGACCGCCATCAACATTGCGGCAGAGGTTGCGGCAGTCGATCACATCACACTCGTCATGATCGGCGGGGTTGTCCGTCGCGGCTCCTACGCCGCAGTCGGCCATCTGGCAGACGAGGCATTGCAGAACATGAATGCCGACATCGCGTTTGTCGGCGTGGATGGGGTCGATTTACAGGCGGGGTTTACAACACCTAATTTAATGGAGGGACGAACCGACTCGATGATGCTAAAAAACGCTACGAGCGGCTATATCGTAGCGGATGACAGCAAATTTGGAAAGGTGACGTTCTCCCCTGTAGCCCGTCTGCACGAACCACACGCATTGATCACGAATCAAAACGCGCCTGATGATTATGTAAGGGCGCTTGAAGCGCGAAACTGCCGAGTCATCCGATCCCAGGACTCGACGCTCTGACGCTTGGCGACACGATTCAAAAAACCATCGCAACCGCCATGCCCGTGAGATAAATCAGCGAGAACTTGAACATCTCCGTCGCCCAGGCGATGTCGTCTTTCGAGCGAAAGCCGCGCAGCGCCTTGGCGATCCACAAACCTCCAAGAAAAAGGGCAGAGATCAAATAAAATACATCTGCAACATGTGACACATACAGCAAGAGCGATGCGGGAAGCAAGATCACCGTCCACGCGACAATCTGGCGCTTGGTTGGCGCAAATCCATATTTGACGGGCAAAAGCGGGATGCGCGCCGCTGAGTATTCCTTGACGCGCCGCATGCTGAGCGCCCAAAAATGCGGCGGTTGCCAGATGAACATAAAGAGAAAGAGCAACCAGGCTCCAAGTGACAGCGAATTCGTCATCGCCGTCCAGCCGATCAAGGGGGGCATCGCCCCTGAGACACTACCGATAACTGTGCTGAGCGTCGTCGTGCGTTTCGTGAGCCCTGTATACACGATCACGTAAAAGAATAAACCGATCAGCGCCATCGCAGCCGCCAGCAGATTGACATAGGCACACAGCATGGCGACGCCAAGAAAAGAAAGAACCGCACCAAGCAGAATCACCGATCTGCCTGACAACCGCTGATCAGGCAACGGCCTCCTTTGCGTCCGCGTCATCAACTGATCGATATCTCGATCCATAAAATTGTTCATGGCACACCCACCCATCACCACGAGACTGCTCCCGGCGAGTGTTATCATCGCGATTGAGAACGCCGGATGCCGGCTTGCGCCAAGCCAGATCCCCACAAACGTCATCATCGCATTGGAAAGTGTGATGCCTGGTTTCGTCACGTTGATCAAATCGCGCGCGACGCTTTTAAACGTCCGCGGCGCCGTTTCACGCGATCGCACATCGACGGCCATATCCTGCACTCCCGTTGCAACCGCTTTTCGGTATCTCATTCCCGATTCTCCTTTATGGATAGCTTCTTTACGAGTGTGCCGGAATCATCTTTCTCTGCGTTTTTTCGCGCGCTTCAATCCGCACGGCTGACGCGTCGAGAAGCACTTGCGCTATGAGGTAGCCGGCAACCCCAACAAGCGCGTTTGCCCCAGCAAAATGGAGCGTGTCCGAACTGACGGCGAGTTTGGTTTGAAGTGTCAAGAAACCTACGGCAATCTGATAGACAGTCAGTGTGAACAAAGCAAACGCTTCTATGCGATACCGTCCATTCCGTACGGACAGCGTAAGCAGCCAAACGATCGAAGCTACTACGCCTGCCGTGACACCGATGTGCAAGACAAGCCAAAACAACGCTTCTGTTTCGCTTGGCATGGTCTGTTGGTGGTGGCTGAGCAAGTAGGAGTGTTGCCCAAATAGCGCCTGACTGTTTCCTGAGTGACGAAAATAGCCGCCAACAATAGATTGAAAAAAGATAACTCCGAGCGCAAAAGACACGGGGACGCGAAACGGTTTTGCCTTGTCGGCATCCTCTTGCAGCGCTTTTGCACTTGGTTTTGTCAGCTTCTGTCGATGTTCTCGCCAACCGGCGGCCGTCAGCGACGCCAGCACAATTAAAAGAAGAAAGCTGTTGCCGACATCAATCGTTGTAAACGCGCCCGGCAAAACGAACACCACGATGAGTGCACCTAGCGCGACTTGAAGCGCGAGAAGGAGCATGGACAAAAGCGCGAGGCGAGACACCAAACGATTCTTGCGATGTGTCCACCACATGTATACCGCGTTAAGCGGAATGAGAATGCTTGCAATCAGCGCGATCAAGCGATGCATGTACTCAACGAGCACAAGGCCGCGCAACGGCGGAATCAGCGAACCGTTGCAAAGCGGCCAATCCGGTCAGACAAATCCTGCATTGAGACCGACGACCAGCGCGCCAATGACAGAGAGTGAAAACAAAAACAGCGTCGTTACTAAAGGCAATTTGTAGACCATAAAGTCCTCCATCGCAGGAGTTTTTATCCACACGTGGTTGCACCTTTAACTTTGTCTCAAAATTTCCCATTCTATGCATGGATTCATTCATCCGTCCGTCGCAATTGACACAGCCTCACTCATACCAAATGGACTGATCCTGCCGCGCATAGATTCGCGCCCCGATCGTTCCATAGACGAGATACATTGCGCAAAGCATGACAACACTGCCAACTTGCTGATCCGCAAGCGGGTTTATCCCGAGCTGTAAGGCACCGCGCGCCACTTCGGCATACCAGGGGTGATTGGAGACAAACAGCGCGACGAGGATTGGCATCATAAAATTCATCGAGTATACGATGTAGAGAATTTTTCTCCCTCGCGTGAGCCCTCTTTCCTCACACAGCGGGTTGGCAATCGGCCACCAAAAGAAAATTGCAGCAAGCCCCATGGCACTCTGCGCCACAATGTGGATCCAACTGATCGTGACAATGCGTGCAAAAACGGCTGGCAACAGCGTTGCAGTGAGCAAGGCGTTGAACAACACCATCGCGATAAATGGATGCGCAACGCGCACGATCAAACGATGAATCCACTCGATGTCAAGCAGGGGGCGCAGGATAACGTCTGGTTGCCGGAAAACGAGCAGCCAGGGAAGCGCCATCGTCATCAGGAGCATCTGAAGGATATACGCTGTAAACGAGGCGCGCTCGCTCAGCGCCGCGAGCGGGCCAAGCGTCAGGTACAGGAGGATGAGGCCGAGAAAAAAAGCGATCGCCGACCTCGCCGCTTGACTGTCGCGCGTGTTCACCAGATAGATCGCGCCAAGAAGCAGGACGAGAAAAAGGACGTCCGGACGCCACGAATGAAAGGACTGGATGGTTGCCCACGAACTCATCACACTACCCCCATGTGTGTCAAAGTCGAAAATACACAAGCAGTGCGAGAATGGACGCCACACCAAACGCCAGCCCCACACGGCGCACATAGCGCCAAGGTGAAAAGCCCACGATGCGAAGAGAATTGCCAAGTACAAAGAGGCTTGACAACACCATCGCCCCTGCCGCCAACACCGGTTGTGCATAGCCGCTGATGGCCATTGCCTGAGCAATCAGGTTATAGCCGAGCGCCCAGACAAGGTTTTGCCTGATGACTAAAGCGGTTGCCCGAACAATGTCTAGGGTGTGAGGAAGCGCGCGCAGGGTGTTGTCTGCCAGAATCATGTGTCCCGCTTCAAGCGCGAGATCTGCGCTCGCGCCCATGGCTATGCCAAGGTCCGCTTCAATCAGCGCGGGTGCGTCGTTCACGCCGTCACCGACAAAACATACCTGCGCCCCTTTTTCTTTAAGCGCTGTGACGAGCTTTGCTTTGGCAAGTGGCGTCTGCCTCGCGTGCCACCGCGTGATTCCCAAGCGATCAGCGATGTGCTCCACAGCTTTTGGATGATCCCCACTCGCGAGATAAACGGTGTATCCGTCACGCTTGAGCGTGTCAAGAACGGAAAAAGCCTCGGGGCGGATCTCGCTCCCAAGAGCAAGGATCGCCTTTACCTCTTCATTGATGATCACATAAGAAACGGTTGCCCCCATCGCTTCAAATTGATCCCTTTTTCCACGCAACTGCCGCGACAGGGGGCAGCCAAGTGGCGTCGCGCCAATTTTGACCGAATGACAAAGCACGGTCGCGTGCACTCCCCATCCCGTCACTTCTTCAAACGACTCCACCGGATACAATTCGCACGCCTTTTCTCGCGCAAAGCGAAGCAGCGCATCGGCGATGGGATGTTTTGCAGGATACTCCGCAGAAGCCGCCAAACTGAGCCAAGATGCGCTCGGCGCCCTGTCTACAGACACCGCCGCCGCCAACCGTTGTTCCTGCAGACCCGAAACATTCACAGACAGATCGTCTATAACCGTCATTCGTCCCGTCGTCAGCGTACCTGTCTTGTCAAACAGGACGCAGGTAATTTTTCTTGCGCGCTCCATCGCATCTTGACTGCGCAGAAGTATGCCGTGTTTTGAAAGCGCCTGCGCCCCGCTTAAAAGCGCCACAGGCGTGGCAATACTTAGCGCGCACGGGCAGCCGATGACGAGCACAGAAATGGCCCGCAACCACGCGAGCGTGGGTGTGAGATGCGCCACAAAAAACCAGTAGATAAACGTGGTCACGCCAAGCGCCAGGACGACAGGAACAAAAATCGCGACAATCCGCTGTGCCAAGCGATTCCAATTTGACGCTGACGCCTGAGCGCGCCGAACATAATCGGCAGATTGGGACAACAGGGTCTCTGTGGCCCGCACCACTTCGATGACAAGATCTGCGCCATAATGTGTCGTCCCCGCGTAAACCAAATCGCGCACCTCCTTACTCACGCGTTTGCTCTCCCCCGTGAGAATCGCTTCGTCCACCTCACTCACACCGGAAAGGATACGCCCATCAACGGGGATAATCTCGCCAGAACGGATGAGGACGTGCTCGCGCTCGCATAACCTTTCAACCGCGACCCATTCTTCACTCACGCCCTGTACGCGGCGCGCTTCGATCGGCAAAAGCCTTTGCACCATTTTTAAAACGGCCAGCGCGCGCTGTTTTGCCCCCGCTTCAAGAACGCGACTCAAAAGAAGGAACGTGATCAAGAGACCCGCAGTGTCAAAATAGAGATAATCCCCGCTGAGACGCAGACTGACAAGACTGTAGACAAACGCCGACAGGCTCCCAATGCTTACCAGCAGATCCATCGTAGGGACACCGCGCGAAATGCTCGTCCACGCTCCGCGCAAAAACGGCCATCCGCTGTAAAAAACAGTCGGGATGGCAAGTGCCAGCAACCCGTACGAGAGCGCCTGTGCAAGCGGTTTTGTAAAGAGCGCCAGGTCCCCCGACCAGACCGGAATGCTCAACATCATCATAAAAAAAGTAAGCACAAGGGCGAGCGCGAGTCGCTTTCGCAAATCAAGCACATTCACTTCGTCGGCCTCATTCGCGATCACACGCTGCGTGACAGGATAGCCCAGTTTCTCGATCTCCGTCGCAATCGCAGCGTCATCCACGCGCAGTGCATCATACAGCACTTCTGCCGTGGACTGCACATAGTCCGTTTTCACAGACAGAATTCCCGCGCGCCGCGACAGGACGTGCTGGATCAGTGTGCAGCATGATGGACAAAAGACGCCGGAGAGCGACAATTTTAGCATTTGCGGCGAGTCCGCAGATGACAAGGATTCTGACGTATCGCAAACAGGCACTTGATTCAAAACATCAAAGCGAATACCAGGCTGGCGCTTTAACCGCTCCACCTCTTCGGCGCCAAGCAGTTCAAAGAGTTGCAGGCAAGCGTGACAGCAAAACACGCGAGATGCGCGGGGAATCGGCCGCTCAATCGGCTGTTCGCACAAAGCACACGTTAGAATAGCCATGCATTCACACTCGGAATCCAGTGATTCATCGCGAGTCCCCTCAAAATAAAGAGAATGCCGCTGCATGTCATCAAGGCGGCGGTCACCTTTGCAAATACCCTGCCCTGCAAGCGCTTCTTCCCATACCAACCGATGGTGGCCACTGTCAAAAGGGATGGTATTGTTCCCAAACCAAATGCAAACAGGCTGAGGCCACCCGCAAGGGCAGAGCCGGTCGCCGACGCCGCCAAAAGCAGCGCAAAAAGCAAACCGCAGGGGTGTAAACCGAGCAATATGCCAGAAAAAAAGGCATAGCCAAGTGAAGTTTTCTGTATTCCAACACGCAAAGCGCGCTGCACCGGTTTCCATGAAAGGATCGAAAAACGCTCGACAAAACCACCGCCGTGTCCTGTGCGAAACTCATCCACTGCCCAGCCAATCATGAGCATTCCCCCAATCAGTCCAGAAATCGCCTCGATCCCCGTCGCGCCGCGAAGGGTATTGAGAAAGGACCCCATTGCCCCAAACACCGCGCCAAGGATGGTAAAAGAAACGATGCGCCCCAGATTGTGCAACAATTGACTCTTAAAAAATGCCGCCACGAGTGTGCGCGGTGAAGCGCCCTGCTCCGCTTTGGCGCGCACCCCCAAGCTATACGCAAGAACAAACGGTCCGCACATCCCCGAGCAGTGGAGAAATCCTTGAATAAACCCGATCAAAAGCGCCCCGCCCATCAGCATGAACAGCTGCACAAAAACGCCCCTCCTCCAACACGCGATCTACCAACTGTTGGCGGCAAGTACATTTACCAGCATCATAAATACGAGCGCCGCTTGAAAAAGCAAAGCCCGCCACAAGCGCGCCAAAAGCAGCACACTCCACGCGCCACCTGTGAGAAAGCCCATAAAAAAAAGCACAAGATACGTCTCGATCAAAAGCCAGATGTGTCCATCAAGAAATGCATTGAGCGATGGCAATGTCCACAAAGGAACCGGAAGCATGCCTAAAACAATGATGCATGCGGCGACGGATCGCGCGCGTTTTGCACGGTCTTTTTCCGATGTTTTGGGAAGTACTGCGCGCAACAGTGTCGCGGTAGTCTGCCGCAGTGCGCCTGACAGGGTCAGTCCCAGAATCTGTCCTGACAGCACGAGCGCAAAGTAAACCAGCGCGTGAGGCAAAACAAGGCTACGGTGATCCGCCTGTGCAATCCACAGGTCGGTCTGGCGCGAAACCGCCGCGGCAAAGATTGCAAGCGCTACAGATCGACATAGGACAACTGCCTTTGACGAAGTCCCCGTGAACGAAGCGGCAATGGGCAGTATGCGTCTAGGCACGGACTTCGATGGAATGGCTTTGCTCATAGATGGCACCTCCTGTCGCGAGTAAGAAATGGAGCGTCCACACTCCGCGCATGGTAAAAAGTAGATTCCCCTCAAAGCGCCCATGAGTGAGCGGATGCAGATCTGTCTCTAGCGCAGGCATGCTCATCCCCTGCATCACGGCTTTCACCCGTACCACTCGAATCTGGGGATGGCGCAGCGCCGCAGGCATTTGGACGTCGATTCGCACGCGCTCCCACTGCATCTCGCGAGGCTGTATTGGAAAATGCAGCAGTGTGACGCGAATTCCTTCATTTTGAGCGGGGATGACATGATGCACTGCGTCTTGCGCGTTGCCACACCCGAGCAGCACACTGATCGTGAGACTGATGAAAAGAATGGGATGAAGCTGCGCAATTCTCATCATCGCTTTGCATCGCTCCCCCAAATACGGATGGAAAGTAAATAAATTGATTCTCTGGAACATCATGCATACCTTTTACGTTTGCAACCCATATTATCCCTAAACCAGACCGAAAGAGGTGGACTACCCAAGGAGATGAAAATGAAATCTGGATGGATCGTCAGCGCAATAACGGGGGCGCTTTTGCTGACAGGTTGCGATGAGCGCATTCAAAGCAATCCGTCTTCCTTGCTGGTGACAGACGCCGCAACACACACAGTCAATCTCTTTCTCACGATGGCTCGGCACAATGCAAATCTTTCGGCCAATTTCAACGGATACGCAAACGGCCATCTGGTCTTTACCATACCTGTGGGTTACACGGTGGCGATTCACGTGACGAATGACGGGGGAATTCCGTATGGCGTGGGAGTCTATGATGCGGCGCAACATGTTGCCTTTGCTGGCTCTGCGCTCTCCATTCCCGCTCTGGAGAATAACCCTACTGCCGGGATCATGCCTGGCGACTCGCAGACCCTTCGCTTTGTCGCGAATCGCGTCGGCAATTTTCGTTTAGAAAACATGCTGTATCGCTACCCCGCCCATTCACCGACCCACGAGCCCTTAGGTATGTGGGCGCAGTTCCGCGTGGTCTCGTCAGGGACACCTCAAGTCCAAGTGGAGTAAGGGGTTGCGCGCGTAAGATTGATCGATATGACGATTGAAAAGTCCGGAGGGTTTACGTATGCAGGAGGATTCTTCACTGCGGCGAGTTGATTCATCAAGACCAAGACGCGATTCCCGCTGGAGTGCAGCGACGTTTTTCGTTGTTCTCGGTTTGGCCGTCCTGATCGCTGTCCTCTCGCTCTTTTTGAAGCGGCCGATAAGCGATGCTACCGCCGCCATGGCAGGCCGAGCCTTGAATGAACCCGTCACCAGAATCGAGCAGTATGACTATGGCTTCGAGCCGCGCCACATCACGTGGCGAGCGGGCGACCAGGTGACTATCTCACTCCACAACCGAAGCACGACGCATTGGCATGAGATGATGCTTGGTCGCGGATACGATTTTACGCCTTCTGTCTTTGGACCCATCGCAACACAGTTTGACACTGATTTTTGGAATGGAATTCACGTCACGTTCAGTGGCGCAAACCATGTGGATAATCTGTGTGTCAACAAAGCGATTGCCAAATTTATCGGACCGATGCCAAACGTCGTGACGGGTGGAAATTTCAGTCCGACACTGCAGCCAGGCGGCAGTCTCAACATGACGTTTACCGTCCCGAATAAGCCAGGGACATGGTACTACGGATGTTTCGTTCAGCAATACATGCACTACATCGCTGGCATGCGCGGTACGATCACGATTTTGCCAAGATGATCGTCTTGCAGCGCTCTGCCGCTTCATGAACATGAATGAGAAGCAGGGGTGAACATGATCGATATTTTACTGTTTGCAGTCTTTTGGCTGATTGCAACACTTCTTGGCGAGTGGGGAGTTCACGCTATGGAGGCGCGCGGATTGTACTATTCTGCCGCCACATCGCAAGCGCTCGATGGAGAAAAGGCGATGGCTTTCATCCTGACCGTGCTTGTTCCGGTTATCGCGTTCATTGTGGTGATGTTGATTTATACAGCACTTCGGTTTCGTTCGCGAAGATCACTTCAGTTCCGGGACAACAAAATGTTTATCGGCATCTGGGTCTTGCTCAGCATCGCATTAAACATTCTGTTTTTCGTGCACCCTTCTGCCTCAGCCCTTGAGCAGATGTTTAACAACGAAGAAGCGCGACTGAACCGTCACGATCTGATCGTCAATGTCACAGCACGCCAGTGGGAGTGGATCTTTAGCTACCCACAATACGGAATTCAAACCGCCGAAGACAGCAACGGAAACAGTACGCTGTATTTGCCGGTCAACCAGAATGTGCGCTTTGTTTTACGCTCCTACGACCCGTATCACACATATGATCCGAACGGGGCTGTGATTCACGACTTCTGGATTCCGGCGTTTGGCTTAAAACAAGACATTATACCGGGAGAAACGCGCCTTGAGTATGTTCACACGAACAAAATCACTTCGTATGATGTCGACCCGATGGTTCGGGTGCAGTGCGCGGAAGTTTGCGGTCCTGGCCACCCTTTCATGGAGGCGCCCGTGCATGTCGTTTCCTCCTCTGACTTTTTAAAATGGGTACAGGCCCAACGCAAACTCGAAGCATCCTGATGATTCACGCACACAAGACATCAGGAAAACATCCTCAAATAAAGGAGCATTTGGATGAGCGCTAATGCTGCGGGACTGAGCGGTGCAGATACCGCGAAACGGCAAGGAAGACGAATGGCACCACCTGTCATACGCGGACTGTTGTGGGCTGCCATCGGGTTTCTCATCTTTAATACGCTGGTGAGTCAAGTCTTGGATCGCGAACTTTACGACCCTTTTGTCACGCGCGTATCCGCAACCGTCGGTTGGGCTGCCGCAGTCATTGGCTGGCTGCTTGGCGTCGGCGCATGGGAGGTCATAGTCCTCCCCTTTTTTGGCCACCCCGTGGAGTGGGATGTCCCAAATGACTGGCGTCGCTATTTCATGTTCAGCACAGACCACAAAGTGGTCGGTCTACAGTACATCTTCACAACGACGGGGAGTTTTCTCTTAGCGGGATTTGCCGCCATGATGATGCGGATGGAATTGATGAACGCAAAACTGTGGGTCTTTACTAACCCTGGCGCTTACCTGACTACCGTTGGCATCCACGGTACCGTTATGATGTTTTCTGTCGGGACGGTCGCATTGGTCGGCGGTTTTGCAAACTATTTCATTCCGCTGATGATAGGGGCAAACTCTTCTGCCTTTCCGCGCCTTTCAGGACTCAGCCACTGGTTGCTTCCGGCTGGCATCGCCACCGTATTTCTCAGTCCACTGCTCGGTCAGTGGACAACCGGCTGGCGCGCCTATGCACCGCTGTCTGGGCAGGATCCGTCGGGGATCGTGTTTTATTATCTTGGAGTATTCGCCATGACCACGTCATCCCTGCTCGTGGCGATCAACCTGACCGTGACCATCATCTTCAAACGCGCGCCAGGCCTCACCTGGAATCGCCTCCCCATGTTTGCCTGGGGAATTCTCGCAGTCAGCCTGCTCACGATCATTTGGGTACCTGAGATCCAAATGACATTTATCATCTCACTGCTCAATTTGATCGTGCCCTTTTCACTGTTTGAACAAACGGGCTCACCACTTACCTACATGGAGTCGTTTTGGCTCTTTGGTCACCCAGAGGTGTACATCATTGTCGTTCCAGCGTTTGCGCTATGGCAAGAGATCGTCCCTGTCATGGGTCAAAAGACGCTGTTTGCCAGACAGTGGGGCGTGCTGGGTCTCGTCTTTGTCATGTTGTTTAGCGGATTGGTTTGGGCGCACCACATGTTTACAAACATGCGCAACAGCGAGATGCTCCCATTCTCCTTTTTCACGGAGATGATCTCGATTCCAACCGGCTTCTCTTATTTGGTTGTGATCGGCACGCTGTGGGGGGCGCGTCTGAAATTTAGTACACCCACACTTTTTGTTCTGATGAGCATGTTCAATTTTCTCATCGGAGGGATCACGGGCGTTCTCTTGGCGGATCCTGTCATCAATCTCCAAACGCACGATACCTTCTTTGTCTTGTCGCACTTTCACTACACAGTGATTGGCTCCATGATCTTTACTTGGCTCGCCGCAGCTTACTACTGGCTCCCTAAATTATCGGGGCGCATGTACAGTGAGGCACTCGGCAAGTTAGGTGCGATCTGGGTTTTTGTCGCATTCAACTCCGCTTTTGGACAGATGTTCTTTGCCGGATTTCACGGCATGAATCGATGGGTTGCAGTCTACCCGCAGTATCTTCAAAACATAAATTTCTCCATTTCCATGTTTGCCTTTTTGCTGGGATTAGGATTCCTGTTTAACTTCGTGCATATCGCATGGATGTGGAATAAAGGGAAACCCGCTGAGCAAAACCCGTGGAATGGGAAAACCTTAGAGTGGCATGCCACACCAAAGCCCGGGATCGCAACATTCAAGCCACTCCCACAAGTTGAGACTGGCTTCTACGACTATCGTGAAAGCGCACCATCCGTCACTACATCGCCAAAAAGGACGTGATCACCCATGTCGAATCAAGACACGCTCGCGCCATCTTCATCAGGCATACGGCCACTCTCAGAGCGCGATCTCAGGAAAAACCGCTTCGGCATGAGCCTGTACTGCATCTCGCAAGCGGTGCCCTACTTTTTGTTGATCAATATCCGCTTCGTGATTGCGGGAAATTTTGTACCAGTCGGCTTGAATTTATGGCTTGGCGGAATCCTTCCGACCCTGGCGCTTCTCATCGGAATTCTTCCGCTTTTCACCGCACGCGCAGCGCTGCAAAAAAACGATATACCCCGCGTTCGCAGCCACATCATGACATCGCTTCTGCTCGGGATCATCGGTTTTCTCAGTCTGCTGATCCCACTTTGGTTTCACAATTTTGATGCGCTGAGTCCATTTGGAGAGATTGATCTGATCTCACTGGGTGTAGCCTGCTTTTACACCCTCATCGCCCTGATTGTCGTCTGGGGTGTATATCTACGGCTTGGCAAGGGTCTCATCCAAAAAGAGACCGGGTGGGGCCTGGAAGGAGCAATCTGGACCTATGTGTTTAACGCACTCGCCTGGACCGCGCTGTTTGTGATCCTAGATCTCTTGTAAAGTTTGTCAATTTGATTCACACCACTTTGCACAAAAGGAGTGAAAAATAGCATGAGATGGCCCACAGCACCCTTTTATATTCCCTATAGTCCAGGCATGCCAGACTGGTGGGATCTTGTTTGGTGGGTTTTTCAAATTGGCATCATGTCCTTGCTGCTCTGGTTTTTGTCAACCGTTGCGATCCGCGTCGATCGTGATTTTATCAAGACAGGTCAACAAAACGATTTGCAAGACGACGATGTTTAGGAGGCCTTGAGCGATGAACCCTTTGCCTTTTAGTCGATACAAAAAAGTAAACGCCGTCGCGCTGTTATTTACCACCTTGATTTCTTGCTCAGGGTTTTCGTTTGTGCGTGACCGCGAACCTGACAAAAGCCATGTACACATCAATGATGCGAACTCACTGCAAAACGCCACGGTCAAAAAAACGGCGTTTCATCCGCGACCTGGCGTCGCGAGCGCGATTGCGGCACAGATTCAAAACGTCGCATTTGCCATAGTCCTCCAACGTAAAGATGATCTTTACGTTGGAATTGCGACAAGAGACGGAAAAAATCTAACACCACTTTTAGAACATCAAATTATGACAACCGTGCAGTCCTCGGTTCCAACGGCACAACACATCCTGATTAGTACAGACAAAACGCTCGTGAATCACTTCCAGATCTTTTCCAGTTCTTTTCTGCACGGAAACACATCTGGAAGTGATTTGATTCTGAGCGATATCGAGCGGGTGTTCCCACATCCAAAATGAGAAGTACCTTTTTACGTTTCCAAATGAAACGATTTTGGGAGCACGGCGCGATGCAATCCCTCTTCAAACAGTGCAAGCACAATCGCGATCGCTTCTGCAACGTAAAATGGGACGATGGTAAAATTGCTCATTCCAAGCGACAGGAGTGAAATAACCAAGAGAAACGCCATCTTGTCAACATAAAGCGTTGGAAAACTGCCGATGCGCGGCAAGACAACCCAGTCAAGAAGGAGTCCAACGGCTGCGACTGCGAGCGCTGTGATCGCCAAGTCCCAATAGCTGTCATAAAGTGTAAAAATACGATCAGCAATGGTGATGACCAGGAGGCTTAGGACCAATTTTGCGATAAAATCAAAGACAGGACGCCTGAGTGGCTCGTTCATGCTCATTCCTCCTTTTGATTTTGTACGTCATTATGTCCGCAAACGAGTTGGGCGATACTCCCCCAAAATTGGATAAAAGACGAATAGGCCAAACAAGAACCGGCATATTCTCTGAAGAATTTCCATTTGGGGAGTGACCAGCATGTCTTGGTTCCTGTTGGGGTTAGCGATTTTGCTCGGGATTCGACATGCGTCAGCGCCAGATCACGTGATGGCCGTCACCACGTATGTGGAACAAAACCACGCATCCGCGCGATCGGGCATTGGCTACGCGCTGCGAATCGGCCTTGGTCACAGTCTCGGGATGATCATCATGGGCATCGCCGTTCTCTTTCTTTTGCACCATCTTCCAGGAGCTTGGGGTGCATTCTTAAGTCGCGTGTCCGGGGTTTGGATCTCACTTTTCTCAGGTCTGATCCTGGCCAATCTCTGGTTTGGAAAAGAACATTCCGTGATGCGCAAACGCTTGGGTCAATGGATCGGCTCACGCTCTTCGGCCTGGATACTCGGCGTTTTGCTGGGCCTTGCCGTGGCGCCAGGGGATTTGGCGATTTTTGGTTTAATGACCACCGTCCCGAATCAAGCAGATGGGGCTTTGCTGCTTATCAGTTTTTTGTTCGCCATGCTCGCCTCTCTGACCATTCTCGGCGCTGGTCTAGAACACTTCCACAAATTGGGGCGCGCGCAGTGGCACCGCTGGACGACCAACAGCGTTGGCGTTCTCGGGATGGGCGTCGGTCTTGCACTTTTGTCAGGGATACTCCACTGATGGGAAACATCGACTTTTCCATGTCGTCACTGCTCATCGTGTCGGTTCTGGCGATGCTTGTTCCACTTTTCGTTTCAAAAATCACATGGATTCGCATCCCTATTGTCGTCGGAGAAATTCTCGTGGGGGTGATTGTGGGAAAAAGCGGGTTTAATCTCATTCATCCAAGTCAGTGGCTCGAGTTCCTGCAATTTTTCGGATTGTCCTACTTGATGTTCGTCTCAGGGCTTGAGCTTGATTTCAAGACACTGCGACCCGAGAACTGGAAAAATGGCAACGGATTTCGCCAAACGCTCATAAGCGCACCTGTCTTTGCCACCATTTCTTGTGCGCTGACGTTTGGTCTTTCGTTGCTTTTTTCACTCTGGCTGCACGAGCATCATTTTATCAAAAGTCCGTTTCTCTTTGCGCTGATCATCACCACCACCTCCCTCACCGTGGTTGTGCCTGTGCTCAAAGAGTACAATCTCTTGCAGACCTCGTTTGGTCAATCCATGATGGCAGCCGCCGTCTTCGCCGATTTTTTTACCATGCTGCTCATTTCTGTCGCCTCATCTCTCTTTGAAGGAGGCCCAGCCGCAAGTGTCTTACTCGTTTTTATTCTCATCTTCCTGCTCATCGCGCTCTATCACATTTTCTTGCGCTTTCCATCGATCACAGCCGTGCGAAATCTCGCGCACGGAACGGCGCAACTCGGAATACGCGCCTCCATGGCAATCATGATCATCTTCATGGCGCTGTCACAAACCTTAGGCGTGCAGGTCATTCTGGGAACCTTCTTGGCAGGCATTCTCGTCGGTATGGTCAATGAGCAGGAAAAAACAGATGTCTTCCATAAACTCGACGCGATTGGATTTGGGTTTCTCATCCCTATCTTTTTTATCATGGTGGGCGTGAATTTCAATCTTCATTCATTGCTCGTCGATCCCAAAGCGCTCCTGCTACTTCCCATGTTGCTCCTGGCGACCTATGTGTTTAAGGCGCTCCCCATTCTGATCTTGCGCCTTCGCTACCCTTGGCGCTCAACGCTAGCAGGCGCCGCGCTTCTTACAACACAGATGAGCGTAACGGTGGCCGCAGCAGCGGTGGGACTAAAAATCGGTGCCATCAGTTCCGGCATCGACACAGCAATCATTCTGGTCGCCATGTTGACTGCCGTCATCTCCCCTGTTCTATTTGGAAAACTACTGCCATCGCGGTCAAACCCGAAAGAACCGCGCTCCCTTATGAGACGTGTCCATCCACCACAACATCCAGTTTCCCCGTCTCAGGGTCCATGACAAGTCCATGAACGAGAATGGATTTTGGCATCAAGGGGTGACGCTTTATCAAGCGTACACTCTCGCGCACGCTGTCCGGGATTGAGTCAATGCGCTGTAACCATGCATTCAAGTCAATCCCCGTAACCGCAAGCGTGTCAAGGGTTTCCGACGAGACGCCGCGCTCTATCATTTTTTTTTATCGTGTCCTCCGGATCAATGCTTCCCATCCCACACCCATAGTGCCCAATGACGCATATCTCATCGACGCCAAGGTCGTACACAGCGACCAGAATGCTGCGCATGATACTCCCGAACGGATGAGAAACCACAGCGCCTGCATTTTTGATGAACTTTGCGTCACCATTTTTCAGATTCATGGCACGCGGCAAGAGATCACTCAATCTGGTATCCATACAGGACAAGATCACCAGTTTCTTGTCTGGAAACTTTGAGGTCTGAAAAGGCTCATATTCGCGATTCTCGACAAATTTTAGATTAAACTCGAGAATCTCATCAAGTCGTGTCAAGGCAAACTCTCCTTCACCATCGTATCGCCTCTCACTATATCACCCTTCTAAGAGAAGCGCCTCTGGATCCTCGATGAGTTGCTTAATCCTGACCAAAAACTGCACCGCCTCGGCGCCATCGACGATGCGATGATCATACGATAAAGCGATGTACATCATCGGGCGAATCACCACTTGACCGTCGCATGCAACCGGGCGCTCCTGAATGCCATGCATGCCGAGAATGCCAACCTGCGGAGCATTAAGAATCGGCGTCGAGAAAAGAGAGCCAAACACCCCGCCGTTCGTGATGGTAAATGTACCTCCCTGCAAGTCACTCAGACCGAGTGTGTTTTCCCGCGCTTTTTTTGCGAGTCGGGCAATCTCCGTCTCAATCTCTGCAAATGACAGACGATCCGCCTGACGGATCACCGGAACAACCAATCCACCTTCTGCCGCCACGGCGACTCCGATATCGTAGTGATGTTTGATCACCATGACGTCTTCTTGAATCTCCGCGTTCAAAAGCGGAAACGCCTTGAGCGCAGCTACGGTCGCTTTGGTGAAAAACGACATGAAACCAAGTGACACGCCATGCGTGTCTTTAAACTTTTCCTTGCGCCGATTGCGCACCGCAAGCACACCCGTCATATCGACTTCATTATAGGTCGTCAGATGTGCCGCGGTGTGTTGCGCCTCAACCAGGCGCTTCGCGATCGTGAGTCTGCGCCTTGTCATCTTTTGGCGCTCCTCGTCCTCGCGCAAAAAGGCAGACGAAAGAAACTGTGTCGACTCACCCGCTCCCTTAGGCGCCGTCGATGACGGCGTGCTGCCCTGCTCACGCGAAGGCGCCACAACCTCTTTTTCATGGCGCGGTGTAATGACGACTTGATTCAGGTCAATGCCGCGCTCGCGCGCCTCCTTTCGAATCGAAGGCGTTGCGCGAAGTGCAAAGAGCCCCTGTGCAGGTGTGTCCAGATGCAAAGAATGCGGCAGTTCTTTGGCCGGTGCGGCAGATTCTGCCGCCCTCACTCCCGCTTGATCCGTGCGACCACCGTCAGACGGTGTTACACCGCGGCTTGCTTCCTGACGGATAGAAGCATCAAGCACCCCAATCACTTCCCCGACGTGCACCGTCTCACCAATCTCTTTTTTTACACTGGAGAGCATCCCGCCCTCCTCTGCGATCACCTCAAGATTCACTTTATCCGTCTCGAGTTCTGCCACCGCTTCGCCTGCCGCAACGACATCACCCGGCTTTTTAAACCATGTGAGTATGGTTGCATCAACGATTGACTCTCCGAGTTCAGGCACGCGTATATCGCTCATCGCTCGTCACCCTCTCTTTTGCTTCATCTGCAGAATCGGGCGATAACCGAAGCGCCTCTTCAACCACCTGTCGCTGAAAATAATCATGCATGCCCGCCACTCCTTCAGCCGGACTCGCGCGATCTGGTCGACCCACGTAGCGAATCAAGACGTCTTTTGAGAGCACCTCTGGCAACCGTGCCGCCATATAACTCCACGCCCCCATGTTTTTAGGCTCTTCTTGCGCCCACACCACCTGGCGAAGGTTTTTGTACGCGTGGAAAATATCACGCAGGAAAGACGCAGGAAAGGGATAGAGTTGTTCAACACGCGCGAGTGCAATCTCGCTTGATAGAGGGGATGTGGATAACGCATGCAAAAGATCAATCGCCACTTTGCCAGAACACAGGATCAACTGTTGAACCGCATCGCGCTTCTCGGTAAATTCATGAAGAACGGGTTGAAACCAGCCTTCTGCCAGTTCGCCGACGGTTGATTGCGCCTGGGGATGACGCAGCAGGCTCTTTGGCGTCATGACAATCAGCGGCCGCGGATCGACGCGCAGCAGTGCCGCCTGTGACCGCAGCAAATGAAAATACTGAGCGGCAGTCGTCGGATAGGCAACGCGCCAGTTATTCTCTGCAGAGAGTTGCAAGTACCGCTCAAGACGAGCACTTGAATGCTCCGGCCCTTGACCTTCGTATCCGTGCGGAAGCAGGAGTACAAGTCCTGACGACTGTAGCCATTTGGATCGTCCCGAAGATAAAAACTGATCGATGATCACCTGTCCGGCGTTTGCAAAATCGCCAAACTGCGCTTCCCAAATCACGAGTGCTTCTTTTGCCTGGATGGTATACCCATACTCAAAACCCATCACTGCCGCCTCCGAGAGGGGGCTGTTGTATACAGCAAAAGACGCCTTGGCCTGAGGAAGATGCTGTAGCGGACAGTGTGTCTTTTCAACCATTCGATCGTGGAAGACGAGATTTCTTTGACTAAACGTCCCCCGCTGTGAATCCTGCCCAGATAGCCGGATCGGTGTTCCTTCCGCCAAGATCGCAGCAAACGCCAAGCTTTCGGCGTGGGCGAAATCCACGCCCCCGTTTTCTCTAAAGACCCCTCTCCTGCGTTCAAGCGTTTTCTCTAATTTTTTATAAACTGCAAAAGAAGACGGATAACTCAGTAGCGCTTCGTTCAATTCCTGAAGTCGCTCGCGTGAAACGGGTGGGATGCTGTCCTGTTGCGGCGCGCGAAACGTGGTGTCAGCAGGCGCCATCTGCCGCGTCTCTCCCTGTTTGACTGCGGAAAACGCCTCTCCCAATTTCTTGTTGATAAGATCCACTGCGCGTTCAATCTCTTCACTCGTAACGACACCATCGCTCAACAAGCGCTCTCCATAGATCTGGCGCACGACCGGGTGTGATGTGATATGTTCATACATTTGAGGTTGAGTGACAAACGGATCATCCATCTCGTTGTGGCCCCATCGACGATACCCCACCAAATCAATCAAAAAATCGCGGTGGAAGTGTTGCCGATACGCATACGCCATTTGCACAGCAAACAGGCACGCGTCAGGATCATCCGCATCGACATGCACCACAGGAATCTCAAATCCTTTGGCCAAATCGCTCGCGTAGTGCGTTGAACGACCTTCACGCGCTTCAGCGGTGAACCCGAGTTGGTTGTTTGCGATGATATGAATCGTGCCGCCGGTTTGATATCCTTCGAGCCTTGACAAGTTCAAGGTTTCGGCGACGACACCCTCGCCTGGAAACGCAGCGTCTCCGTGAACCAGGACAGCCATCGCGTGATCTTGATGAAACACAGGCTGTCCCATCCTGTCGCGTCGATCCTGTGCCGCACGCGCATAGCCTTCAACCACGGGATCGACAAATTCAAGATGACTCGGATTGTTCGCCAAGATGATGCGCACTTCCCGGACAGTGTCTTCTCGGAGATCGCGATGCGCGCCAAGGTGGTATTTCACGTCCCCCGTCCATCCGTCATTGATTCCACGGGATCCTTCAGACGGAACAAGATCCTTGTTCGGTGACGTGTGAAACTCTGAAAAAATGTCTCCATAGGGTTTCCCCAACACGTGCGCCAACACATTTAAACGGCCACGGTGCGCCATGCCCATCATCACCGTCTTGACGCCTGAGGCGGCAGCAGCCCTGACGAGTTCATCCAGCATGGGCACAAGCATGTCAAGACCTTCTAGTGAAAACCTTTTCTGCCCTGGAAACACCCGATGGAGAAATTTCTCAAACTCGTCCACCTCAAGCAGGCGCATAAGCGTCTCCCGGCGCAGATCCTCTCGCTTCTCAATGCTTGGCTTCTCAAGCATCCCCTCAAGCCAGGCGCGCTCTTCCTCGCTCGCTGTGTGCGCATGCTCCAATACGAATCGTCCTTCACTCATCTGGCGCGGCACCGCAGATAGAACACGCTTTGTTTCGCCATGGTTCACAGCTTGGGGCAAGCCCGGCGCAGGCATTGCGTGAGTTTGAAACCACGCTCGGGTCTCCTCGTCGACACTAAGCGGATCTTTTCTGAAGCGTTCATACAACTCCTCGACATAACCTACGTTTGGTCCCGCAAATTGCCGCAAGACTTCTTCCGCTTCTTTTGCCTCCACGTGAAACGCCCCCTCACAAAAACCGCGGCACGGTGCCCTTTTTCCATGATGCAAGACGCAGGTCTTCGATTGCACAGCTTAGATTCGCAATTGAGCCCTCGCTTCTTCTGACATACTCGCAGGCGACCACGGTGGGTCCCACACCACATCGACATAGACCATGGCCACACCCGCCGCCTGTGCCGCCGCCCACTCCACGGCCTGACTCAATGTATCATGTGCAGGGCAACCCGGCGTTGTCATGGTCATTTCGATATGCAGCGTCCCTGGCTCTTGTTCTTCGATTGCATAGATCAACCCTAAATCCACCACGTTAATCCCAATCTCCGGGTCATACACTTCCTTTATCCTTTCCCGTACATCATCTAAATCAATCACGATCGGACAACTCCTTTCCAAGCTTTTTGAGATCAAGCACGCGAACCATCTGAAAACAAAAGAGCACAATGGCAAATGCCGTGAGTACCGCACCAAAAACAGAGAGCGCTGGCCACACCCTGATCTCCCCGACTGTGAGCGTGACAAAACCAAGCGCGAAACTGCTAAATACCGGCCGCGACTGACTCACATTGATAAGATCGGCGATGACCGGTGTCTTTCCAGATCCTTTGCGATTGCTGTAGCGCTTGCTCCATATCAAAAATGGCACGATCTTATAGGCATAGCCCATCATGGTCAGCGTCACCCATCCAAGCAGATAAAACGTGACCACGCTTTCCCAGGCCCTCTGCCCACCGCCCGCAACAGATGCGAAAAAAAACAATCCCAACGCAAGAAGACCCACAATCACTGCGTAGATCACCGCATGAATCGGTGCCTCAACCTTTTTCTTCATTCTATGCCTGACCATGCTCCTAAGCGATACAGCGTGCAAGACCACTGCACACGCGCCTGCCGCAACCCCCATCCAAGAAAACAGGACAGTCCTCCAAATGCCAAGGAGTAAAAAAACCATTGCACTGTGTGCAAGCATGAGTGTCCACTTGTGCCACTTCGTGCCATAACCGTGGGCAAGCGTAAACATCGGAAACAGCTTATAACTAAAACCGATGACCAAAAAACCGAAGAAACCGCCTGCAGCCAGAAGAATATGTGTTGCAATCAACCTGTCCATCCACGGCGAGAGGGCGTTGATCGCGACGGAATCGCCAAAAACGAGCACGATCGCAAGGGAGATCGCCAGCATGAGATAGACGTGTGCCGATACGACAAACCCCCACATCACATCTTTTGCCTTAACCCGCGTGAGAGACAAAAGCATGACGATCGCATAGACAAAGAGCGCGACAACCAAAAGACTGCCAAAAAGGAGAAATCCCGCCCCCCACCACGTGCTCATCGCGTAAAATAGTCCAATAAATGAGAGCGCATAAAGCCAAAAGTTTAAGCGCGCCACGCGAACCGTCGCGATCGGAATCAAGAAGGCAACCGTCGCCAGTTGGTAGACTGCGCCCATGACAAAGGATAAGAGAGAACCGAGTGTAAGCAGGTGTGTAAGTGCAACAATCTCAGGTGCGCCCGGATCACCATGCGTGAGATGAAAAGACTGAAATACAAGGTCCAGCGCGAAGATTCCAAAGCACGCGATCCCAAACGTCATGTAGCGAATGGGCACTGAAAAAGGCGGCGACTGGCTCACCAATCCCCCACGTTCCTTCGATTGAATCGACGTTTGCTGCATAAAAAATCCTCCTTATACTTCACCAGAGGAGCGCGCAATGCGGACACACACTGTTCCGTCGGGATCTTCAATCAAATTGTACGAAAATCCCGCGTCGTCTAGTTCTGGCAGGAGAAATGCCGGAACTCTTTCATTCCAGATTTCAAGTCCCAAAGCGCCATCTTTGATCTCTGACCGCTTCTCAAGAAATTCCAGTGTCCTCACCATGGGTTGCGGCGGTTCAAGGCCCCGATTGTCCAAGTGGAAATACGGAAGTTCCTCTTCTGACTTGTAAAAATCGACGACAAAGTGTTCCTCATCAAGCTGCAGCACCGCGTGACGAAGTCCACGCTTTAAAAGCACATTCAAGAGTGGATCTGGTTTGAATGTGGCGTGAAGTTGCAAGACATCCATCGGCTCCAGTTCAGAGACCGCCGCCATGATGCGTTGAAACGGTTCTTCGCGCGCGCGGAGCATTTCGCGGACGTCAAGGTCAATCAGGCGCCTGGTCATTGCGCAATCCCTTCTCTCTTTTCTTCATCATCAGGTGTCAGCACAAGCAACACAATACTTTGCTCAAGTGCCTCAACCGCATGCAGCGTATTGGCGTCAAGCGTCAGCATTTCAAGTTCGCCGATTTCTTTTTTCTGATTCCCTGTCGAAAATGCGATGCGTCCCTTGAGGATGACCACAGCCAACAAAAGTGGAGCAAGATGCTCCTCAATCCCTTCTCCCGCCTGAAGAGAAAGCTGCATAAATTTACTTTTGCCTCGCTGGCAAACCCGTTCGATTTTTTTATCGCGAAATTGAAGTGAATAAAGATCCATGCGTACTGCCTCCTCGTGAGCGTTTCCTCTGTCTTCGTTTTCTACATCTCTATCTTCGCAAAATGCGATGATTCGCGTTGTGCGCTGCGTCACGTTCGCCACACGCAACTAGAGATACAGATCCGATCGCCACATTTTGTGAAACGGTTCAATCGTCATCTGCACATCCGGGTGGGGCTGATTGATGATTTGCCTGAGCCTTGTCTCATCAACCGCCTGCCCGAACTGGCTGCGATGGGCACTTGTAGCCAAACACTTTCGCTCAAACACGTTTGTGATATCCACGTAGTAATTGGGCTCGTCACAGTTGAAGAGATAGAGCTCTTGGCTGCGGTGGCATACCACATCCCCTGCAATCTGCTGCCTGTAGTACCAACAGTTCGCGCCTAGGTGCGCCGCCTCAATCATGGAAAACCCGATGGTGCGGTGGTCCGAGTGAATCTCATATCGCTTCCAAGGGTCAAAGGTTAGGACAAGATCGGGCCTGATTCGTCGAACAAGATGGAACAACGTCTCTTTCAAGTCATTCGCATATTGTAGTTCCCCGTCTTGATACCCCAGCTGAATCACTTCGCGAATCCCCAATCTCTCTGCGGCGAGATCCATCTCTTTGCGCCTCATCTCAGCGATCGCAAGCGGTGAAAGCGCGGGATCGTGACTCCCTTTTTCCCCTTGTGTCCCGACGACAAGAAACACGTCATTTCCCTCGTCGGTCAGCTTCAAAATCGTGCCTGAACAAAACACCTCATCATCTGGATGCGCCACACATACGAGTATCTTTTTCCCTTTCATTTAACTGCCACCTCGCCCTTCGAACGTCTTTGGTTTTTTCTGACTGACAAGGATCCTATCCATCCTTTGTCAAAAACAGGACAATCCATCTTGGATGCCCTGTCTCTAAACGTTTTTCGATTCACGTCAAGCTGTTTTTTTTCGCATTTCTTGCACAATCCATCCACCCGTCAAATTAAATACCTCACTCGTCAAACGTCTGCGCAAAATCTGATACGCAAAATAACTTCGTTGACCACTTCGACAATACACCACTACGGGTCGACCTTGGTCAATTTCACCGATTCGCGCTCGCAGTTCATCCAAGGGAATGTGAATCGCCCCTGGCAACATTCCATCTGCAACTTCCGCATCGTCGCGCACATCCACAAGAATCGCTCCCAAATCATTGACTTCTTGTAAACTGTGCACAATCCGCACATCACCGTCGATCACATGTTCAGCCGCCATCGCAGCCATCACCACAGGATCTTTTGCAGAAGAGAACGGGGGTGCGTACGCCAAGTCTAACATTGCCATTTCCTCGATGGTCAACTTTGCAGAGATCCCTGTCGCGATGACATCGATCCGTTTGTCCACGCCCTCTTCGCCAGCGATTTGCGCTCCTAAAACGTGGTGACTCGCCGGATCGACAAGGAGTTTTATCGTCATCATTTTTGCTCCAGGGTAGTACCCGGCATGATGCCCTGACGTGCTATAAGACACGCGATACGCCAGGTTCTGTGCCGTCGCCATCTTTTCTGTGAGTCCGGTTAATGCCAGTGTCGCCTTGCCAAATTTAACAATCGCAGTTCCAAGCGCCCCGTCGAATGTCACATGTGACCCGCAAACATTTTGACCAATGACGCGGGCTTGTTTGTTTGCGAGACCAGCTAACGGAGTAAATCGAAGCTGCTTGTCGACAAGGTGGGTCATCTCCGCCACGTCCCCTGCCGCATAGATATTCGGGTCACTTGTCTGAAGCTCCTGATTGACATGAACCGCTCCGGCGACCCCAAGCTCAAGCCCAGCATTTTTGGCGAGTGTAAAATCCGGTCGCACGCCAATCCCAAGCAGGAACAGATCACCTTGAATCACTCGACCGCTTTCAAGCAGCACATCCGTCGCGCGCTCTTGCCCCTGAAACGAGACAATCCCATCACCAAGGATGGTTTCCACACCGCGTTCCTTGAGTTCCTCGCGCAAGGAGGCAGTCATTTCTCGATCAAAAGGGGGTAATACTTGATCTGCCTTTTCAATTAAGGTCACATCAATCCCCAGATGGGTCAGATTCTCGACGACCTCCATCCCAATAAATCCCGCACCGACTACGACCGCTCGTCGAACGTTTTGTGAATCGATCCACGCCTTCATTGCATCCGCATCAGGAACTGTCCGCAACTCAAATATCCCGGGCAGGTTTATTCCAGGCAAATTGGGGACAAGTGGGCGCGCGCCGACTGCCAGTACCAACTTGTCATACGATTCCTCAAAATGAACGCCGTTGGTTCGATTGACAACATGAACGAGCTTTCGCTCGCGATCAATTTCTGTTACTTCATGCTGTGTTAGCACGGTGATGTCAAAACGTTTTTTCAAAGACGAGGGTGTATGCAGTAAAAGCGCGTCTCGCTCTGTGATGACGCCACCCACATAATAGGGAAGACCGCAATTCGCAAAGGAGACATGCTCCCCTCTTTCAAACAGCACAATCTCGGCCGCTCGTCCATTCTTCTAACCTTTGCGGCAACCCCCGCCCCTACGGCAACCCCGCCCACGATCACAACTTTGTTTCGAGATGAACCACCCATCACTGATCGCCCCCGTATACCCATAGCGGTATTTATGTTTGAATTGCTTTAACCATAGATCGCTTTGGGTGGCTGCGTCAGACCCGAATGGATCAGTTTTAAATCGCCTTTTACTAGTCCAAATGAGGGGTGAAATAGACGCTCTATGCGCGGGGTTTGCGTTTGATGCTCCACTGTAGCGCAAAGAGGAAAAACCCAGCCATCGCACTGCTCCCCCCGATAGCCAGTGCATACCGAAAAAGGCCTGCATGTTCAGATTCTGCTCCAACCATCCCGATGATCAGGAGTACTGCACCCACTGTCGACAAGAGCACCTGGAATGATGCCATGCGCGCAAACGCTGGAAATCGATGCAGGAGCAAAGGGAAAAACACGTAGCCGACGCCATAGACAAGCGTCGTGATCCATCCGAGAAATAAGAGGTGAATCGCCGGCAAGGAGAGCGGACGCAAGCCCAGCGTCTGGCATGTGCCAAGAATGAAGGCAAATGCCCACGCGATTGTCCACGCAAGTTTCACGGGTGGTTGCGTCTGTCTCAGCGCAGAGGGGATGCGTCTTAGATACAGCAGCGCAATCACGGCAAAAGACAGTCCAATCACCCGCGTTCCAAGTTGCTGCAGCCAAAAAGCAGGCGGAAGGATGCCCGCAAGAAGGATGCCGATGAACCAAATGGATTGCGCGAGATGGGCGATTTTTGACGGAACTGCGACAGACGGACGATAGCGGGGTAGAAGGTGCAAAGAGACGGCCAATACCGTTCCGGCAATCCAGCCATCAAAGAGAAGGATGCGAATGCGCTTGGAGGATAGCCAAGGGTCTCCACCGTGAAGAATGCCATCCATCGTGGCAAAGAGTGTCGCAACAATCAGGACGATCAGTGCAAGGCTCGTTCCTCGCTTTGCAACACGATCGGTGTCGCGAACCTCACCTTTTTCCAAATTGAAATAAAACCCAGTAAAAGGGGGTGCGTCGTCAAGCTCGGAGACGTGCACAGGAGTTTCCGGCGAGATTGCCTCAGGAGGCAGCAATTTGCGTGATCTTCTGGATGAGACAACAGCGCTCATCACTGCAATCAAAAAGAGGATCCCTGCGGAAGTTTGGCAAACCCACCCCCAATGAATCCATAATGGACGCTGCGCCAGATATCCAAAGATGATCAATAATACCCCCGCTTCAGCCACAACAAAATGGATCCACGGCAAGCCTTTCCAAGGCACGCGAAGAGATGCAAAGAGTTGTAGCACTGCATAGGTCATTCCGTAGATGAGAAAGGTAAGCCAACCAAAGGGGTTAAGTTCCGCGTGATAAGGGGAAATGCTGTCCCACCATGTGACGTTGCTCGCCATCAAGGCTCCAAGTGTCGTCCCAATAAGAAAGTGTACAAGCGCCGCACTAAGGAAAACGCGGGAAACGGGTTCGATTCGTATGCGCATGGGGATCCTCCAGTGTGTTGTTCATCAATATGTGCACGGATACACAAAACAGCATCCTAAAAATTCCGTCTCAAGTATCTCACATTTTCCAAAACAGACTTGTGCTAATCGTCACACCAAAAAGACTGCGTCTTGATATCGACGCAGTCTTCTCGGGAAATTCAACCATTCAATTTACAAGTGCTCATTCGTAGTGGTCTGAAATCGTCCTTTCTTTAATGAAGAACAACCCAGCGATTGGATACAAGCCGCGGGAATGTCGCTGCGAGCTTGTCATTTTTCAGAGAGATCGCGACAGTCTCTTTCATGTTTTCAACCGTCGCGTACGCATACTGCCCGGAAGGATCGATCGCAATGCCGCTCAATTTAGCCATAGGAAGTGTCGGAATCTTCCTGTCAAACGTATTTTTGACTGCGTTAAAAGCTAAAATGTTTCCGCTAAAAGAGGCCGCGTATACGTGATTCCCGCGCGGACCTACGGCCAATTGCATGTATCCACCTGTCGCCTTCATCATCTTCTGCATGCTTCCCATATCCTGCATGCTAAATCCGCCACCTTCAGATTGATGGATGACGTCGACGATGTGATTTGTCTTTGTATTGACAACGGTCATATTGCCGTTATTCCAATTTGCAAGCCAAAGCGTGTGTTTCTGCGGATCATATGCTGTATCCTCAATCATCCCCACTGGAAGGGTGCCCATCATCTTCCCGTTTTTCAAATCAATGATCACTGTGTTTTTAGCGGAATTTCCTGATAGATAGGCAACACGCCCCACGACTGAAAGCGCGTTGCCTCCCACGCCCAACTGCCATACCTGTTTTAGTGAAGGAAGCGCAAAGGCAGTGACAGATTTTCCTCCCGTAAGAATGAGCAAATGTTCAACGTTTGAAAAATCAGCGATCCGCGCACCCACAGGGCTAGAAAAATGGGAAATGACACGATGTGTTTGAGTATCAATCAAATAAGTCTTTCCTTGTAGCGTCGGCACATACGCGGTATGATCCACAACTGCGAGTTGAAATGCATTCGCATTCTTTAAAAACGGCACTGAGATCATCTTTGAAGTCTTGACTTGTTCAAACAGTACCATCCCGTTCCCGTTGCCTGACGGCGGACTTGCCGCAGCCCCCAATAAAACATCTGAATTTTGAATTGTTTTTCTTATGGGGGATGTCATCGTATTTGATTTCTCTTGCTTCATGCCATTTGCCGTCTTCATTGAGTGTGCAGATGCGACGGCATACCCACCGAGTGAAACACCCATCAACAAACTCGTCGCAAAAATACTCGTCAATCTCTGCTTACCCACCAAACATTCTCCTCTCAACCATGCACAGCCAGATATACTACATAACGTAGTATATCTGGCTGTGCATGTCAAGTAATGATCCGGTCTACATGATTTCCCGTTTCATTAGCGACACCAAATCAAAATACCCTCACCTAACGTTAAAAGAATGGCAATCAATGTAGAAAGCAACCGATTGCGAAGTGAAGTGTCCCACCACCGGGGCAATCGTCCCGACTCCATAAAATTAAGCCGAGCTTGCATTGCCCCTGCCAAGCTGACCTGCGGCTCATGAGTCACTGCCGATTGGGCTACCGCTAACAACGCTGTCATAAGGGGAACCTCGTCGCCTTCGCAAGCGGAAATAGAAAATTGATCCGCCAAGAGTTCGCGACGTATCAAATAGCGTTTATAAAGCAACGAGACTACAAGTGGATGAAGAGCCGCTGAGAGCGCTTGCAGGAAGGATTGCTGAAATGTATCCCCAGCTATAACGTGAGCCAATTCATGATAGAGCACAGCTCTTTGCGCTGATGCATCAAGCGTCTCCCATAATCCCTGTGAAACAGCAACCTTTGGGTGTTTAATACCCCACGTGAATGCGTAGCGTTCATGTGTGTTGTACAATAGATACCACTGTATGTTTCCTGCGTATTCAATCGAATGATCAAGTTGAAGCGGTGCGAGAGACGAGGTCACCGCCGCAAGAAACCTTTTTCTATATTCCAATTGACGAAAAATATTGGCTAAAAGGCGAAACCAAAATGCAAGAATGAGAAATAAAAGTATCGCAACGAGTGCATAAAGCCAGATCGGTATCTTGACAGAATGATTCATGGAACTCATCCACACAAGATGGCGCAAGCTACTGTAGAGCGCAAATAAAAGACCAGCTTGAACCAGGACAGCAATACCTGCCGCTGTCAACGAGTATGCGTACATGTGAAAAATACGATCACGAATCGCGGAAAATCGTATCATTCTTCTTTCCTCATTTTACGACGCTCTGCGAGCAAGCGCTCCAGTTGTTGAATCGAATCTGGCAAAAGTTCATCCATCGTGTCAAGAAAATGGGCAAGCCCAAGCTCCCCTGATTGAGAAAGCAGATCAGAAGCCGCCTTAGACGCTCGCGCCTTAATCACCTCATCTGTCGGTTGCGCTTCATAGCGATAGTGACGGCGAGTGCCACTGCGCGTCAAGAGCTTCTGCTCAACCAATCGATTCAGTACAGTCTGCACGGCAGTCAAGGATATATCCCTCTCTAGACGAAGAGTGGAACAGACGTCCATCGCTGTGCAGGGACCTTTTTCCCTTACAATCCAAAGCACCTGTTGACGCAGGGCTCCCTTTTCCATCTTTAATCGCCCCATTTACTACACATTGTAGAAATAAAGCCATAGTGTGTCAACATGGCTTAACTCCCTTGAACCACACGAATGTCTTTTAATTGCGGAACCTTTGAATGAAGAATCTCTGGCAGATCATTCTGGATCTCTTCGTCGACCTCACAAACCGTGATGGCATAACCTCCCCGACGCCAACGTTCAAGACTCAAACGGGCGATATTATAACCTTCTGCATCTAAGGCATTCGACACCTTTGCGAGAAATCCGCGCTGGTCGGCGTGATGGAGAATCAGCGTATTTTTTTCACCCGAAAAGCGAATCGGAAGCCCGAAAAGCTCCTGCACCTCAACCTTGCCGCCGCCAAGGGAGCTCGCGATCAAGTCAATCTTACGCTGGTCCCCGTGCAACAAGATGCCCACCGTATTCGGATGAAAAAATCCCAAATGTTCCTTTTTGAACGCATAACTCAACCCTGCTTCAACCGCGCGCTGGTCGGCTTCAGACACAGCAGGATGATCCGTCGGATAACCCATAACACCCGCCAGCAATGCCAAGTCTGTTCCGTGTCCTTGGTATGTCTCGTAAAAGGAACCCATCAGTCGAAACTCTACGATACGCGGAGTTTCGCCCAGAATTTCTCTCGCCAAATTGCCAATGCGCACAGCTCCTGCCGTATGTGAACTGGACGGCCCCACCATGACGGGACCGATCATCTCAAAGGCGCTCTGATATTTCATGTCTAATCCGTCACTCCATTCCCTGTGGTTTGCCAAAAACTCGCTCACGAAGCGCTCTGCCTGTCGGCGTTGCCGCAAGCCCTCCCAACCCAGTCTCCCTCAGCGATTCAGGGAGCGCATTGCCAATCATATACATTGCCTGAATCACCTCATCTGCCGGAATGACGCTTTTAACGCCGGCAAGCGCCATGTCTGCGGCAGCGATAGCGGTTACAGCGTGAAGCCCATTGCGGATAATGCACGGAATTTCAACCAAGCCCCCGACAGGATCACACACCAGCCCCAGGGAATTCTTTAGCGCCAAGCCAACTGCGTGCCCGACTTGCTCAGGAGTGCCTCCGCCAAGTTCAACAAGCGCGCCTGCCGTCATCGCGGTGGCTGAACCAATCTCCGCTTGGCAGCCGCCTGCCGCGCCCGAGATGGACGCGGAATTGGCGATGACAAGTCCAAGCGCCGCCGCCGTGAATAATGCGCGAACAAGTTCATCCCTGGAAAACCGCCCCGAATCAAGCAGTGAAATAAAGACCCCAGGCAAGATCCCGGCCGACCCCGCAGTCGGAGTCGCCACAATTCGACCCATTCCGGCGTTCACTTCGTTGACCGAAAGGGCAAACGACATCGCCTGAAGGGTTTGCGGCGCTAAAAAACTGCATCCCTTCTTCAAATACTCCCCCACACGATGTGCGTCTCCACCCGTTAATCCGGTGCGCGAATAGACAGGCGTTTCCACCCCCTTGCGCGCCGCTTCCTCCATGACAGAGAACTGCCGATTCATGCGCTCCAGGATCTCTTTCTCCGTGTGTAAAGACTGCTCTATTTCAACTTCCAGCATAAGATCTGCGATTGACATTTGTTTCTCGTCAGCGATTCGAATGAGTTCATGTAAATGTGTGAACGACACGCGTCCATCACTCCCGTCTATGGATATACGAACAGAAAAATATAAAGACAGAGGCAAGCAGGAACAAACCCTAACTTGCCTCTGTCTTTGAACCTGAAAGATCCGAAAAGAAGCTCCGGTGAAACCGGTCATCCTTTCGTTGCCTCGTCGGTAGCCGCAAGGGCTTTTCCAGAGTCGCATCCTTCGACACTATTTAACCTGAGAGTTTCTGTGTTCGCTTAGGCGGCGCGCACATTGCCCCATCGGTGGTAATTCCGTACACTCTCGCGTCGAAGTCATCTGCCTCGTATCCAATTGTTACCCTGCATCTTCACTATAGTCGCGCATCATGTTTTTTTCAATGGAAATGCATCCATCGGCCCACTGCGTTGTTTCTCCACCAATTCACTTGACTAAATATAGTATCTATTATATTGTAAAAACAATGTATGCGGGCGCACCGTGAGACACACGGCCAAACGTCCGCGTCTCACGGCGCCCCTGAAAAAGGGGGAGAACCAACGTGACAAACGACCGCGAACACCACAGGAATACCACGTCCAGGATTTGGGTCATGGTCACCGTCATGTTGGCCATGATGTTGGCTGCGCTTGATATGACCATCGTCGGAACCGCCATGCCAAGCATTATCAATGACTTGCATGGACTTGCAACATACAGCTGGGTTTTTTCTGCCTACCTGCTCACGTCGACCGTCCCCGTTCCGATCTTTTCAAAATTAGCCGATATGTACGGCCGCAAACGCCTGTTTCTCATCGGTGCAGGCATTTTCACGATCGGTTCACTCTTGTGCGGGACCGCTATAAACATGCCCCAATTGATTGCCTATCGAGCCATTCAGGGCCTTGGCGCGGCAGGGGTTCTCCCGATTGCCTTGACTATTATCGGGGATGTTTTTACTTTAGAACAGCGCGCACGTATCCAAGGATTCTTTTCAGCTGTCTGGGGAATCTCGGCAGTCATCGGGCCACTGCTTGGAGCGATTATCGTTGAGTATACGAATTGGCGGCTCGTGTTTTACTTGAACGTGCCTATCGGTATTCTCGTCATGATCGTATTGGCACTCTCGTTCAAAGAGCGTCTAAACGTTACAAAACATCGACTTGACTGGCAGGGAACAATCCTGCTTTCTTCAGGTGTAACCCTCCTTCTGCTCGCGCTTGTGCAGGATTCGAATCACCTGCTCTCGCCATCTGCAATTGCCTTGTTTACGCTGACACTCATCTTACTCGTTACCTTTGCATGGTGGGAGCGCCGCGCTGCAGAACCCGTGCTGCCAGGGATCTTGTTTCAACAGCGCATGCTTCTCGTCGCAAACGGTGTAAACCTGTTCGCCGGTGCCGTGATGTTTGGTTTAATCTCGTACTTACCACTCTTCGTACAAGGTGTTGAAGGCGGATCACCCACACTCGCAGGCCGCGCGATCACACCGATGCTCATTGGTTGGCCGCTCGCGGCGCTCGTTGCCGGCCCCCTTCTCTTGCGCGTCGGATTCAGGATCATCGGGATCGCAGGCGGGATTTTGATCGCCGTCGGATCAGCGGTTCTTGCCGCTGCCTTGAACAGCGGTCAAGTCACGGTGGACAGCGCCCTCTTTCTGATCGGTGTCGGCATGGGCCTTTCACTGACAGGATTGCTCATCGCGGCGCAAAATGCCGTACCGTGGAATGTGCGAGGTGCAGTCACAGGCTCAAGTCAATTCTTTCGCACTATTGGCGGTTCCATTGGCGTGGCACTCATGGGCGCAATTTTAAACGCTCAATTGACCACTCGCGCGATCTCAACGCATGCGACAACAAACCCGTCGCTCATCACGGAATCCCTGCTCTCTGCAAATGTGCGCACCGTTTTGCCGAGTCCTGTGTTGACAGCGTATGTGAACGTACTCGACGGATCACTGCACGATGTGTTTATCGCCGGATTCATTTTTTCACTCGCAGTCGCTGCACTGGTTCTGATCATTCCAAGTCAGCGCACAGCATCGAGTTCTCAATCACAAAGCGTCAGTCAGGTTTCATCCTGACCCATTTTTGACGCCCGACCTTCATCGCCTTGCAAGGCCGGTGAAGGTCGGGCGATTATTGATTGCGATAGCCGCTTGTGTTTGTCCACCATTTTGCGTACTATAAACTTATGAATCATGATATCTTCATATTGGCAAACCTATCGAAAGATAGGGACGCAAAGCTACGGGTCTAAGGGTTGAGAAACCTATGATCGCCGGGTTGCTGCCAGTTCACTGAGCATACCCGTCGTCCCTATCCATTAAATAGGGATTTATTTGTCATGATTAACGGGAGCGGGTGAATCGGCATGCTAAAAACTTTTCTCAAATACCTCCAGTCCGATCACAAAAAAAATGAAAACCGTACTGTACAAAATGCTGTGACATACTCCTTTCCCATCGTCTCACCCCCAACCACGCCACAAATAAAAAAAGAACCGCTTTTTTTATCCATTGACGGTTACGCATATATAGAAAATAACGAACTTGTCGTCGTCGATCCTAAAAATTACGGATTTTACGCAACCGTTGTCGTTCCGGACGATCCGCGTTTGGATTTTTTGATTGACGGGAAAAAAGTCACTGGCGAAGTGGTAGTCAGTGAACTCTGCCAAATTCGTGCAGTCACACGCGATAGAGAACCGTCAATCGAATTATGTACGAGGGTTTCTGATGATAAGCTATCCGTCTCCGCCATCATTCAGATTGAACACGGAAGCAAGGTTTTATTATCCAATAGCCAACCCGCTTTGCAAACTGTACTCGTGCTGGAAGAGCATGAAGAATCTTTGGAGATGGCACCCATTTCTCCCCATGCAATTCTAACCATGCTCAGAGAGCAAAATTACCAAGGAGAGATCGATTACGCTGCCATCCATCGCTTATGTGAACGTTCATCCTCAGGCGAGGAAGTTGTCCTAAGGGGTCTCGCGCCACAGCAAGGAGAACCAAGCCGCTTCCATCAGATCCATCTCCCCATCGAAATGGATTTTGAATTGCGACGATCTCACCCTTCCCGCGTTACCGCAGGCACAATCATCGCAGAACAGCACTTGGGCGTGGAAGGAACCCCCGGCCGCGATGTGTTTGGTCATGAGATTAAAGCCATGCAGATCATCTCACCCCTCACGTTTGGACAGGGCGTCATCCAAGTCAATACGCATATCGTCGCGGCAAAAAACGGAAGAACCGTCTTCACAAGACAGCGAATTGACGTCGTTCCTGAATGCATTGTCGAACATGATGTCACCTCGAAAGATGGAAAGATCATTTTTGACGGAAATATCCTGATAAAGGGGTCTGTACTTGATGGCGCATCGATCCATGCGACCGAATCTGTTTTTGTATACGGAGATGTTTTTCACTCTACAATCTATGCCGGACAAGATGTCATCGTGGCGAAAACCGTCCATAACTCTAAGATTTGGGCAGGACATTTAAAAACGTTCTACACCGATCTGCTTCCATTGCTTGAGCGCATATTGTCAGGTCTTGAACAGTTAAAGGAAGAGTATTTGTTGATTAAAGCGCATGTGCTAAGACGTTATAACGCACAGTCCGTCTTGCCGAAAATCTCAGCCACACTACTCGAAAAAAGACACAAGAATTTACTTGATGATCTTGTCTGTTTTGCAAAAGAGTATCAAAACCATCTCGCGGTTGATCGCGAATATCACGCTTTGTCTGAACTGTTATGCGAAAAATGGAAAAATATACAAAATGAACCGCTTCTAGAAGAAGACATTCGGAACCTTCTATCGAAAATGAGTGACTACCATAGTCAAGTTGAAAATCTTGCTTCAGGCAAGTCGGTTCTCCGCGTCTCGAATGCCATTTCTTCTTATTTACACTCCAGCGGAAATATCTTCATCACGGATAAAGGATGTTTTTCAAGTAACCTAGAGAGTCAAAAAGCGATTGCCATACGCGGAAGCTTACGTGGTGGATTTGCGACAGCACATCATTTTGTATCGATTGGAGAGTTGGGGAGTTCCTACGGAATCGAGAGCAGTGTTCGCGTCACACGTTCATCAGGTGTGATTAAAATTGCATTGCGCCATCCCAATACGCTTGTTGAATTATGCGGCAAACGTGATCGCTGTTACTCGGAAGAGCCTAATTTTTGTTTAAGGGGCGAGCAAAATAATGATTAGGATTTTATTAGTCGACGATTATCCCGAAACACTCGAAGCGCTCACTCAATTGTACGAACTCCATGAAAATGTAAAAGTTGGAGGATACGCCCTGAACGGAACGGAACTCATGAAAATTCTTGCACAAGAAACATTTGATATCATCTCGATCGACATTCAATTAGGCAAAGAAAATGGTCTAAAGCTTTGTGAGTCGATCCACCGAAACGATCCTGACGCATTTATTCTCATGTGCTCTCTGGAAGCGAGCGAGGCTACCCAAAAAGATGCCGCTCGCGCAGGTGCATCCTATTTTTTAGCAAAACCCATCACATCCACCTCAGTCCGAGACGCGATCAAAGCCTATACGGACGCAAAAATGAGACGCACCATTCCCGAATCAAGCGATCATTGGATTGACAACTTTTTAATCAAGTGAAAATTCTCTTTAACTATTTGTGGCTAACGCATTGATTGTGAATAGTCCTGAAAATTCACGCGCGATGGTTTCATCATACCACGTACCACATTGGCTCATGATTTCATGAAGACACTCCGCGTGTGTCTTATGATCGATCGCGACACCGTATGTATACGCATCGATAATCCTCAAAACTTTTGCCAAAAAACAAATCTCATTCGCCTGTTTGCCTTGAGGAAATCCAGTCCCATCGAGATGCTCATGATGATCCGTGATGATCTCGATGACGGGCGCTTCCAATTGGATCGCTTGTGCCATGCTTGCACTCAGCCACGGATGGCGTTTGTATTGCTCGTATGCCTGAACCGATCGATCAGGACATAGTACCAACTCATGCTCCAATGCGGTCAATCCATAATCCGCCAATCGCGCGGCAAGAATGAGATTTTCCTTTTCAGTATTTGACAAACCCAATGGATCAGCAAGCAATTTCACGTAGTGAACGCGAACATCGAGCAGTGCAGATATTTTTTTATCAATGAGCTCTTGGGAGTTTATGGCATCAAGGGTTATAAGAAAAAAGCGGATCTCATGAAATGAAATCCCGCTTAAATTTGTTTCAGGGGGCGTCTTCATACAGCCTTTTGTCCGTTCTGTCCATTCCGACACGACCGCATCAATGTCCTGCCATTGTCTCCACATTCCCAATTGCCCAAAAAACAATTGTGCTTTCTCGTTAAGACGGATGGCCAAATCCACTTCATGGAATTGCATGGAGATTTGCGCTAACCACTGACACAAGCGCGCAATTTCTTCTTTATCATAATTGATGATCCTGGACCATACGAGTCGGAGAGCTGCTTCAGCATTTTGCATGCCTTCAAGAATACGCCCCCGCAAAAGGTTCAATCTCCCCATTTCAGAGATAATGTCCAAATGCTGGTCATCCGACAATGCCAATGCTCGATTGAGATAGTCTTCTGCCTGTTCAAACGTTCCATTTTCTAAATGAGCCAAACCCAGATTATTATAAAGGTCGACAAGGTAACTGCCGGAGTTGATGACAAGTGAAAAAGACTCTAGACTTTTGTAGGCGCTTATGATCGATTGATCATAAAATCCGTGTATCCCCTGAACCGCAGACAGGTTCAGATACAAAAGACCACGTGTCTCTGCTGATACTTCATTTTCAAACTCAAGCAGCAGGTTGAGATAGCGATAACTTGTATCAAACTCCGAAAGCCGACGGTAGGCAACTGCGAGATGAACATTATACTTAACCCACGTATCTTTATTGCGAGTACAGGAAATTGCCATTAAAAAAAGCGCAACCGCCCGTTTATAATCTGTTAAATAAACAGACAATTTACCTTGTTCGTCATAAAACGCTGCCCTTTTTTCATCGTCTTGTTCATCTGCCTGATCTTCTAAATCGCGCAACTCATCAAACGCTGCGTGATAGAGGCCATTGAAGATTAACGCTCTGGCTCGGTCTAGACGTTCATCCCAATCCACATTCTCACTCCTGATACACAGGTACTTGAATGACAAATGTGCTCCCGTGTCCCTCATGGGAATCAATCCCCAATGACCCACCTAAATAAGCGGCCCGCTCTTTCATTCCTATAATCCCGTAATGGCCAGGAGGTGTATAGCTCGCATCAAATCCGACTCCATCATCTTTGATCACAACCAACAGATCAATCGCTTTTTTAGAGAAAAAAACTTCTATTGTTTTCGCATGTGCATGTTTTTTCGCATTATTAAGGATCTCCTTGATGAGACGATAAATGGCGACCTGTTTTGCAGGCGCAATCCCATTTGACAACAAATTTTCCTCTATCGCAATGTGAATGGGTATACCCCAATTTTTCTCCGAATGTTTACAAAACTCTTTTACTGCCTCAAACAACCCTATTTCATCGATGGCAATCGGGCGCAGATCATAGATGAGATGGCGCATTTCATTCACAATGGCGCCCACTCGTTTATGTAACTGATGAATCTGGACTTTGGCCATTTCTGGGTGACTATCGATCATTTGTTCAATCACATCAAGCTTCATACTGATATTTGTAAGAACTTGTGCAGGTCCGTCGTGTAAATCTCGTGCAATTCTGCGGCGCTCTTCTTCAAGAATTCGTATCCCGTGGTCCATCTGATCATAAACGGGAAGCGTTGGTTTATCCATCGAAGATCATCTCTATCCATGAAAAATAGGAGGGAATTGAGATCCCCTCCTTCGAGCCTTTTATAATTATAGAGCTGTTCTCCAACCATCATGTGTCAACTTGCTGTTTGTTCCCGTCGCAGAGCGATGCGATTGCCCCTGGATACTGCCGGCATTCGAACCCATCGCCGTCGGTTTACCACTACGCCCACTGGAATGAAGGACATTTGCAAATGCAGGAGCCACATTGAAAACAACAGCGACAGCAATCGTAGATAACGATAAGACAATTTTATTCATGACAATCATCCCCTCTTATCGGTTGGGTTCCGGCAACTCGGCCACCATAACACGCGACTTCCCGTGCAGTAGGTCCGTAGCTTTGCGTCTCGATCTTTCGAAAGGTTTGCCCGGTTAGCAAAACTATGGCACATTCACGGTGTGAAGTCAATAAAATGATACACAAAAAGCCCCGCCGCGCGAATGGCAAACCTCAAAATGAGGGCATACTACAACAAATCGTATAGATCCAGCAAACCAAATCATTGAGGTAATCTTGTGATCCAAACACTCTTGATCTCATCCGATCAATCAAGCCGCATCGTTCATCACACAGCATCGCCGAATGCTGACGAGTGGGGGTGGCTACTCGCATCGGCGTGCACAAGCGACGAGTGGACTGCGCTTTGCGCTACGTATCCATTGCAACATGAAGAGATCAAAAAACTGACAACGTCCTGCGAAACAGGGATTCGTTTTACGGTGAGCAATGATCATATCTCCTTTATTGTGACCTACCCCCATCCGCCGGTTGAACAGTCTGCAAAACCGCAGTTTTTCCAACTGCTTGTTGTTCTTCACGAGAAGTGGATACTCGTCATTGGCGAACAACCCATGCCAAAGGTTGAGTCTTTGTTTCATGAGATGCAACTCCAAACCTACGATCACAAGCATTTGACATCCCACGCGCTCTCCCATCTTTACCAGCATGTCATAAGTGCCTACGCTGCACTCGTCGAACCGATCGTAGCGCATGCAGAAGATGTGACAGACCATCTCAATCATCGCGGAGAGCTCTTTGGACAGATTCGCATTTTGCGCCATCAGGCACGATGTGTCCTTTTGCCGCTTCGCGCACAGGCGCGGATCTCGCAGCTTCTGAATGGCGCAGATCTCCCTTTTTTAAGTGGATTGCACAAAATCTACTTTCTCGACGCGGCAGACCAAATGCATGGCTTGGCGGACCAACTGGCGGCTGTCCGTGACAATCTCCTCGAATCCGTCGAAGGGTACACCTCCATCCAATCAAACCACATGAACAAAGTCATGAAGACCCTCACCATCGTGTCGACCATTTTTTTGCCAGCGACACTTATCGCAAGCATTTACGGAATGAATTTTCACATCCCGGAGTACGGGTGGAAGTACGGCTACGCCTACTCATTGACACTCATGAGCGCCATCGCGCTCATCTCCCTGATGATCATGCGCAAAAAAGGATGGTTTTAGAGCGCCGGGAGACACTGACAAGAGAACATCCACTGTAAAAAGGAGATCGGGTCTATGTCCACGAAAAATTCATCTTCAAATCAATCAGTGCACAAAGATGATAAAAAAGCCGTTCATTTTCAAGCACAACAACAGTTGCAATTTGAACAGCAGAAACTGCAAATCTCCACCACGTTGGAACAAGCGCTTCAGGACATCCAGCAAGCTACCCAATCGGAGAATACTCAGCAATTGCCAGAAATCCAAAAAAGCTTGCAGATGGCCGCACTACAAACGCAGCAATTGCAACCACCGAACACGCCGCAGCCACAGATTCAGCAGCAGCTCGAACAGGTTCAACAACAGATCACTCAAGCCGCGCAAACGTTAAAGATGATCCAGGATCTTTCTGCGCATCACGACAGCTTTATGAAATAGGTCACCAGATCATCCGTTTGAAAAAGGAGGCGCTCCTCGCAGACACCTCGTTCTTCAAACAAAGACATTTTATTCACTGGATTCCTCACTGAGCCGACTTTTGATCTCCGCCTTGCATCGCCTGCGCCGAATGTCGAAGCACTGCATATACGGCATCTTTGATTTCCTGATATCCTGTACAGCGACAGAGATTAGGCTGTAACCACTCTTTGATCTGTTCATCTGCAGGTTCCTTGCACTGTGTGACGAGCGCATGGCACACAACGACAAACCCTGGTGTGCAGTACCCGCATTGAATCGCCCAGTTGTCAATGAATGCCTGGCGGATCGGGGAATCGACAAGCCCTTCCGCTGTCGTTACGGAGTGTTCCACCGCCTCCACGCCAAGTGTCAGACACGCATGCACCGGCACTCCGTCGAGCAAAACGGTGCAGGCGCCGCAATCACCGTTTTCACACCCCGGCTTGGCGCCTGTCAGCCCGAGATCCCGAAGCGCGTGCAGCAATGTGTCTGACGACCGCAATGCGACCTCGCGGAATTGGCCATTGACATGAAGCTCAAATACACCTGGACGCAATCCACATCGCACGTTCACTAAGCCCACCCCATTCGCTCAAGAATCTCTTCCAGCGCCAATTGGAGCACAAACTTGCGGTAATCTGCAGAACCCTCCAGATCATGAAGCACCGCATGGGGAAACTGCTCGATTACCTGCGTCACCCGCTCACGCAGCGGCTGAGTGCGATTGCTCACGAGATCTTCCAACTGCTCATCCCGAAAAGGAAACGCGCAAACCCCACTGAACGCCATCCTGATGCTGTCTGTGTCCTCAAGTGCCAAAACAGTGACAAGCGGATAATTTACGCTTGACTGTTTCGTCTTTTTTAAATGTGCAAAAGCGTTTGCTACAAATGACCGCGGAACGAGAAATTGTGTGATAAATTCGCAAGGTTCAAGGTTCAGCGCATGATGAAAAACATCTGTAAAAGGCAACAAACGCGCTCCCTGCGGCCCAAAAAGCTTGACTCTGCTGTCACACAGAAGAAAAGGCAGCGCCATTTCGCGATACATCAGTTGCCTGCTCCCCACGTTTCCCCCCACCGTTATCTTGTTGCGCGCCGTGCGATCCGCAATCGCGCGCGCCGTTTCCCCACACAGTGGAAAAATGTCCGAATCTGCCAACTGGTTGAGCGTGACGGCAGCACCGATGATAATCTCTTCACCATCCACTCCAAGAACGTGACACTCCGGAACATCCTTGATATCGATGATCGCATCTGCAGCTATTTTTCCCATGCGTGAAAAGGTGATGATTTCCGTGCCCCCGCCATAGTAAAGCGCGTGCTGCCCTTGTGCCGCTGCATGTTCATGCAGCGCGACGGCCTCCGACGCAGTAGTGGGACGAGAATAGACAAAGTCAAACGCGATCACTCTCGCCCTCTCCTCGCTCTCCAAATAGCCTCCGGTGTTAAAGGCAGATGGTTCAGATCCACGCCAACCGCCACAGAAAGACTGTTGGCAAGCGCCGCAGGCATCCCGATGACACCGTATTCGCCAATGCCACGCGCGCCAAATGGACCATCGATGCATGGCGTTTGAACAAAATCGACCATGTACTCGTCCGGCTGCTCACCAAATCGCAACACCTTGTACGTGCGCAATTGCGGGTTTTGCACTCGTCCCATCGCGTCAAACTGCAATGTCTCACAACTGGCGTAACTGAGTCCCATAAACATCCCGCCGCGCATTTGCTGTGTCGCCGTCCCCACATTAATGATCGTACCCCCGTCGAGCACGGTCACGGCTTTTAAAATGCGATACTGACCATCGCGCGGATTCCACGCCACTTCAACACCTTGTACCCCCACGGACCACCAGGGACCAGGCTTTCCAAATCCAGTTTTCTCATCCATCCCCGTGAGGTGTTTTTGAATGTATTTGCCGCGTCCAATCACCTGCCCCATCACGGCGTGGCCACTCGGGTATTTATAACCAAGCGCAATCTCCCCATACTCAACATAGAAGGAGGGATTATCCTTTACAAACACCTTTCCATCGCCATAATCCAAATCCTCCTCCGCACATTGAAGGACGATCGCGGCCGTTCTTTTGAGTTGACGGATCGCATCGTCTGCCGCCTGAATCACCGCGCGCCCCGCAAGGAATGTGCCTGTGCTCGCCACAGTGCGCCACTCGTGAGGGTTGTACGCGGTGTCCACTTCAATCGTGACGCGAATCTTATGGAGATCCATCCGCAGTTTTTCTGCGAGAATCTGCGTGAGCGCCGTCTTTGTCCCTTGCCCAAATTCAACGGTCGCGACGTTTAGATTGACACTGCCGTCTGCGTCAAACGTCAGAATCGCGCCAGCCTGTCCATTGGGTGGCGTCGTCGAGGTTTTCCAAAAACACGCCACCCCCTTCGCGCGGATCGTTCCGTCCGGCATTTCAACACGTTGTCCTTGATCCCACTGCAAAAGCTCCTGCGCGCGCGCAAGACACGCTTTCACATCACCGATGTTACTCTTTGTCAATACGACCTGCGTTGGCGTGCTGTCCCCCGGTTTGAGCAGATTCTTTGCGCGCAATTCGAGAGGATCCATACCCAGTTTTCGCGCAAGCACGTCCATCGTGCGATCCATTGCAAACGTCAATTCAGGATGGCCGTAGCCGCGAAACGACGTGCCATACGGATGATTGGTATAGAGGCAGTACGAATCGCACCAAACGTTTGCGATATCGTAGGGACCCGTGCAGTCAATCGCCGCCGCGCGCGTGATTCCAGCCGCTTGGTCGGAATACGCCCCGCCGTCAAAATAAAAGGTGATCTTTGCCGCGCGAAGTCGCCCATTTCCATCCGTGCCGAGTTTCACGGTCGCCTGCAATCCCACGCGGCCAGGTGCCGTGCAGATATCCTCTTCCCGTTCGTACGCGAGACTGACCAACCTGCCGCGCACCGCCTGTGACGCGAGATAGGCAAGCGGTTCGAGTTGAATCGTGCCTTTGCCGCCAAATGCCCCACCTAACATAGCCGCGTGCACGATGACCTTCCCAACGTCGATGTTAAAAAACTGATTGAACACTTTTTTGATGCTAAACGGCGACTGCGTGGTAGAGTGCACAATGACTTGGCCGTTTTGCAATATCTGCACGCGCGCACAGCGCGGTTCGAGCGCCGCGTGATCTGATACATTGAAAGAATAGGTCTGTTCAACCACACACGTGCACGTATTCCAAGCATTCTCTACATCCCCTTTGCGAATCTTGATGTGATTTGCAATGTGCGTTCCTGGAACGGGATGGACACTTTCGACGATTTTTGTGTATTGACCTGACTGCTCATGAATCGTACCTTTTAGCTTTTGAAACGCGTCATAAGGTGAATTCACAACGGGGAGTGAATCATACGAAACACGTACTCGTTCGCTGGCCTGTTTGGCCTGATGCTCTTTGTCTGCAACGACAATGGCAATAGGTTCCCCAAAATACCTCACCTTGCCGACGGCCAGAGGCGGACGATCCGCAAGAATAGGCCCGATATGATACGGAAAGACATCGCCCGTGACAATCGCGCGAACGCCCGGCACCTTCCAAGCTTCTGTTGTATCGACGCTTTTCAAAACGGCATGTGCATAGGTGCTTGTCACCAATTTCGCGTGAAGCATCCCTTTTGGAGCGACATCATTGGTGTATTTGTACTCAGCCGACGCCTTGTCCCAAACGTCGACCCTTGGCACCGGTTGCCCAATCAAGCTCGTGTTCGATGAACCAGCCATGACATCCTCCACAAGGATCCCCCTTTTTCACTGCCATGGATCACTGAGAGTATGCACATCCTGAGCCACATCATGCGAAATTTATCCATGATTAGGCGATGTGTGGCATAACCGACACCCGCCATCGCCAAACTACACCCATGAAAATTCATCGATTTTTGGATTCCATTCGGCAGACTGCAATGATTTGGAAACCCTCACTTGGCTGTGCACTGGCGTGGGCCATCGCACGCTTTGCTGGATCGAACCATCCGTATCTCGCTCCGCTCACGGTTGTACTGTGTTTACAGGCGACACCCGATCGGTCAGTACAATCCTCCTGGCAGCGCATGATCGGCACAGTCATCGGTGTAGCCATTGCCACCGTAATCGTGAATGGGGTTGGCGTCTCTGCGTGGACCGTCGGAATGATTGTCTTTATCTCCATTCTCATCGGAAAACAGTTAAAATTAGACGATATGATCATTCATCAGGTTGGCGTCAGCGCCATTCTTGTCCTCGTCTTCGAAAATCACAGCGTCTCCTATGCGCTTGACAGGATTGTCGATACAGCCATCGGTATCGTCGTGGCCATCATCCTTGATCTCTTCATTTTTCCACCGCGCAAAAGCAGCTTGAATAAGACACGTCATCGCCATTTTTGACGCAATTCAGTTAGAACGCAGCATCCACAGCCAAATCAGGCTGACCGGCAATAAAATTAAATTGGCTACGAGCGAAACCTTTCTTTGCTCTCGCAAAGCGCCATTTATCGCCACAAAATAACCCGTGACCAAACCGATCGTCACAAGAATGCGGACCCAATGATTCCAAATTGCCAATTTCGTCGGCGGAGTCATCACTCTACTCCTTTACGAGATCATTTTGACTCTCTTCACGTTGGCGATCACTCATTTGCACCCAAACGAATCGATCCCTATAGTACATGCGAACTCGGATGACTTCGTGTAGATGCATTGCCAAAAAGATATCCGCCTATTTTAGGAACGATGAAGATACGGTTAAACATTCTCTTCTGTCAAACTGATAAGTAATATGAGATTTCGCATAATATGGTACGGATCTTTAACGGGTAGAGCGACAACCTTATCCAGCGGCAGTCCTTGGCGATTCCTTTTTTGCAGCCACTCCCCTACAGTGTGGTTCGGATTGGGAAACACAGAAAACGTGTACTGATGGAGTTTTCCTGCTATATCCTTACATTCCTGATCACGAGTCAATGTCCAACCCAACCAAGCGGCATAAAGGAATTCTGTGTGCACCCACCATAATTTCATATCCCACGTATCAAGGATTTGCTCTTCATACAATGAACCTGATTTTCTTCCAGTTGGCGCTCCACCATTTAGCCCTACAAAGCGAAATAGTCCTCCATACTGGTCATCCCATGCAAGATAAAACGTGTGCTTTAAAATGAGCACACAGCGATTAATCATGTTATGATCCGATAATTCGTGCGCTACCTCCATGATCATCCACATGCTCTCAGCCGTATGACCAGGCGCGATATGTTCATAGAGAAGTGTACCATTCCACGCATCCTTGCATAAAACGTCTTTGACTACATGTTCTCGGAGAATACACACTTGACCATCGCATTGATTCCAGATGGCGTCGATATGGTGTAGGGAATGTTTCATCGCTGTTCCCACACGCGAGTCACCATTTTTCTTAAACGCTTTGTAAAACTCAAAACTAAGGTTTAGCAGAATCATGGGGATGCCATGGACCGTCAATTCTTTTGGGACAATATACGGTTCTGTCACAATATCGTCCGTTTTGACCCTCATCAAAATACCCTGATAAAGATCCCACGAATAATGTAATAACTCTTTGTCACCCAGCAAATCCGCATACTCAATAAGCCCGAGACACACAAAACAATCCCCGTAGATACTTGCATCCAAAACTTTTTGTTCCCCTACATATTTAGGTGTTCCATCCTCCGAAAGGACAAACGCGCAATGTCCATTCTCTAAAAATACGTGTTCAAGCAAAAAAGACGCTGTCTTTTTTGCCGCTTTCATATATAAATCCTCATTTATGAAAAGATCTCCAGCTCTGGCAAGGCGGACTAGACGAGCTGCCAACCATAGAAAACGTCCCTGCGACCATGTGTATTTATCCCGATTGATCAGAACAGTTCCATCCAAGCCAAAACATGTGTAAATGCCTCCTCTTTCTAAATCCATGGCGTTCTTCGCCCAAAATGGCAGAATAACATTTTCAAGATGTTCCTTATAAAAATTTACAATTGATTCAAATTGCATATGTATCCCCGTCCCTTTTTATTTACTCCAGTACGGGGATATCAGGTTTTCTTTCTGAATACGTAACACGCTGCGGAATACCCCTTACATAAAAATCCTCCATCGTCTCTTTGCCATATAAATGGAGCCCTGGGGGCCCTTGATGTGCCGTGGCTACCAATGGATCGTATCCAAGCGTCACACGATTTTGATATTCCCAATCGACCAGATACCCATTAAGGCTTTTTACGATATCTTGATGCTTCGCAAAGACATTGGTTTGTTCATAAACATCGCTCTCTCGATTAAAAAGTTGCTGATCCGGATAATTCCATTCACCACTGTGCAGCGTTCTAATGAACTTCCAGCGGTCTGTGACGACGCCGCGTTGCGCAGTATACAAACCGTGTCCAATCACAAGATGCGAACGTCCCATCACGTTTTTTTCATCTGTATAAGGCCACAGCGATTCACTGTCCCACTCAATCGGTTTAGCAATTTGAAATGCTTCACAGATTGTTGCAGCAATGTCAAATTGATATACCAATGCCTGACATGTGCGCCCTGCCCCAACACCTCGCGGGAACTTAACGATAAGGGGAATATGATTCACCGTATCCACAATACTCCAGTGTTCCACGTAAACACCGTGCTCTCCCAATCCCTCACCATGGTCAGCTGCGATAATGATCATTGTTTCATCAAGGATTCCTTTGCGTTCAAGCAAATTTAGAATCTGGCCTACGTGAAAATCTGCATAGCGAATCTCTGCATCATATTCATTGACCATCGCTGCATACTCGCCGTAAGAATGAATGCCCATCATACTGGCGGAATGCCAAAACCGATCGTTTTGATGACGTGCAATCGCCTCTTCATCAGGAAAAGATGGAAGATCATGCTCACTCATGGCGTTTACCAACGCTTGTGGAGCATCATAGATTGCGTGAGGATCCCAGTATTGTACATACAAAAAGAAATCGTCTTGCGCATTTGCCTCAATCCACGGCAATACTTGCTCATTCATTTTCCACGCCGGTGTCTGTTGAAAACGCCAGCCTCTAGGATCGTGAAATTCTTCCCACTCCATATAAAACCATGGTGATGGATGTCGGCCAAAGGTGGAAAAGGCAGCCGTTCGCACACCATGCTCTCTGAGCACGGCCGGTATTGTACGGGTGTGCAAAGGCATCGCTAATCCAGTTATACCGTGTGTAACAATTCCAGTCCTGATACCAAATGTTCCACTGATCAATGCGGCACGCGAAGGCATACACGGGCTGTCTGACGTATAGCACTGTGTAAATCGCATACTTTGCATAGCTAATCGATCGATATTCGGAGATGTAGGCCGCTTATACCCATAGCAATGTAAATGGTCTGGTCTGAGGCTGTCGATATCAATATAAATGACCTTCACTGAAACCACTCCTATAAATGTAATCCGTACGCAGATGGGCCGATAGAAATCGGCCCGTCACATCGCGCTACAGTTTGAGCTTGCTTGCCCGTAAAACGAGATCTGGAAATGCATAAGAATTATATGCTGGCACTTTCTGCAGAGCTTTCATCGCAACAAAAGTAGAACCAAGCGTGTTAAACCACTTCGAGACATCCCCTGATGTATAGTACTTGAGCAAATTCGACTCTGATGGAAAAATGGAATCTTTCACGGATTGAGAAAGTAAGGGAGCAGGAACGCCTGTCATTTGCGAAGTCCATGAAACCGCTTGCGCCATATGCCCAGCTTTATAATTCACAGCCTGCAACATGGCCCATGTAAATTTTGTGAGTGCCGAAACATTGTTTTTCGCAAAAGCATTTGACGCTGTCCAGATCCCAGGAAGGGAAACTTTGGGATAGAACATGCGGTCACTCGCGAGCAACTTCGAGCCCGGCGATCGATTTAACACCACCTGAAGATTCGGATCCCATCCTGCCATAATCGGTGCTCTTCCAGATAGGAAGGCCGGCGCTTCAGAGGATGGACTCGTATTCACCATGTGCACGTCATTCAGGTTTAACCCAGCTTTTTTCAACGCCTCATATAAAATGATCTCGGCCGTTGTTCCCATGGGCAACAAGACACTTTTACCCTTTAATTGGCGTAACGTGTGCACCCCAGAGGATTTTGAGACGACGATTCCATCCCCGAGGCCAATGCTATCAATAAAGAAAATTTTAGCCATCCCCTTCATTGGCAAAAAGGCGGCGCCAGAACCAATGTAAGCAATATTTACAGTACCCGACGCCATAGCATCCAGCTCAGCTGGACCGGTTTGGAATAGATCCAAATGCACGTTTAATCCAGCTTTCTTAAAGTACCCCATATGCTCGGCAACAGCTAGTGTACTGGCTCCGCCCATATTCGCCATGTACGCAACGGTGATGGACATGGGTACGGTGCGACGTGCAGCCATTGCATTTGGCATGCCAGTGCCCAACGCCAAAAGCGACAAAGCACCTGCAGACAGAATCATTTTTTTTGATTTTCCATACAAATTCACAACCATGCCCCCTTTTTATTTTTACTTCCTGACAACAATAAAGTCAGATCACCCCCTTAATGATCTATATCAAGCCATCCTCCACACGCTGCGAATGCAGGCGATTCCAAATATCATTTTTGTAATGAAGCAACTCAGAACTGAATCTCACAGAGTGATCTCGAAGAATAGGCAGATCAACCTTCACTTCAGCCGTGACTCTGCCAGGATTCGCTGCCATGACGATCACACGTTGCGCAAGAAACACCGCCTCTTCGACATCGTGTGTTATAAAGATGACGGTGGTCCGCAACTGGCGCCAACTGGAAAGCAAGTCTTCTTGCAACTGTGACTTTGTATCTGCATCCAACGCCCCAAAGGGCTCATCCATCAAGAGAACATCCGGTTGGGCCGCATATGCCCGGGCGAGCGCGACCCTTTGTTTCATACCGCCCGACAATTGTTTGGGAAGCGCGTTCTCAAACGCCTTAAGGTTAACTAAGGAAAGAAATTCACTCGCCATCTCCGAGCGCTCTATTCCTTTGATCCCTCGCATCGACAGGGCAAACTCCACATTCTTCCGTACGGTCAGCCAGGGAAAGAGGGCGTATTGTTGGAACACGACGCCACGATCTCTTCCCGGTTTGTGCACCTCTTTTCCACTCACGACGATCTTTCCAGACGTAACAGACTCAAGACCAGCGATCATGTTGAGGAGGGTCGTCTTTCCACACCCTGTTGGACCTACTAAGCATATAAATTCTCCCTCCTTGACCTGAAGACTGGTTTCACGAAGCGCTAAAATCTGCCTGTCTCCCACCTGATAACGTTTCTCAACTCGATCGACATGAATTTTATCGTCTTGCGCTGACATCACAGAATTTTCTCCTGCCATAAAGTGAATTTCCCCTCCAACGCTAAAATTCCGCGATCCATCGCAATGCCAAGTGCGCCTATTATCGTGATTCCGAGGTAAACTACAGGCATTTCAAAGTAATTGCTCGCCTGTTCTATCATGAAGCCCAGACCATGTGATGCAGCGATAAGTTCTGCCGCAACCAACGTCGTCCATGCAGCCGCAATCCCAAGACGCATCGCTGTGAAGATATGTGGAATGGATGCTGGAAGAATAACTCGAAAAAACAGAATCCAGTCATTGCATCCCAGCACTCGCGCCGCCCGAACCAACGTGACATCAACCTGTCGAACACCTTGATAAATTGTGACTAACATAACTAAGAAGGCCGCAAAAAAAATGACAAATACTTTTGCCGGTTGCCCAACGCCAAGGTAAACGACGACAAGTGGAATGAGCGCTATAGGGGGAATCATTCGCAAAAATTGAAGCCATGGATTTAAAATCCAGCGAATAGGTTGGTACCAACCGAGAATAAATCCGAGAATTACAGCACATATAAGAGCCAGAATAAATCCTTCCAGAACTCTTTCAAGGCTAATAAAAACATCAGGAATCAGCGTTCCATTCTGAAGCCCGGCAATCAGTGCATAAACAACTTGAATGGGTCCGGCAACGAGAGTCGGTAACTTCAGTTCAGCGATCTGCCATATCCCCAAACCAACAATGATGGACAGTATTCCGATGATTCGTTGGGAATATTTTGTGATTTTCGTCACCCAATCACCCCATTTCGCAATTTATCAATACGTGTTTAAGATTCTACTTTTAGCAAATTAGAGGTCTTGCACCATAATGCGTCATGAAACACTGTAGAAGCCGCACCGATCGCTCCGGCATGAATATCCATTTCAGAGCATTGAACATCCACCACATATTCACGTTCACGCATTTTATTTTTCAAGAGAACGAGTAAAAATGAAAACACGGTCTTTGCGTGAGGACCTCCTATGACACAGGTTGAAACATCCAGTACGGCTAAAACACTGACAATGCTTGTAGCCAATGCCTCCATTCCCGCGTGAATAATAGCAAGTTGATGCCCACTTGCCCCACGAAAAATGTCTTGGAGTGACTTATCATCTTCTATGGAAAGATTTTTCCGCAACGCGTTGATGCTGCCGTACTGATCGAGGCATCCTCTAGCACCGCAATAGCAGGTTAATCCATTGGGCATATACTGAATATGACCTAATTCCATCGATTTCCCACTAGCGCCCACATACTCCTCACCATTGACAATCAATCCTCCTCCTACGTTGTCCCCGATATAAACATAGAGAAAGGTAGAAGGAACCTTCCCTCGCCCCATCCAATATTCCCCTACTGCTGCTAAATGGGCGTTGTTTCCGACGATTACTTCACAGCCAACTTTTCTTTTTAAATAATCTTTTATAAACATTTGGGATGAATCACTTGAAACGGGGAATTTAGAAACAATTTTTCCGTACAGATTAGGTATACCTACACCAATCCCTTGCAAATCTGAAAGCGAACAAATCCCATCGATTCCCTTCACAAGTTCTGTACTCATCGCTATGATTTCATCAGCGAATGACTCAAGATCACTGGGTAGATCCCAATGGCACTCCATACTTCTAATAATTCTCCCTCCAAGATTTACAAGGGCGGCAAAGATACGACTATATTGAACTTGTATTCCAACCGTAAAGTATGCGTTTTCATTGACGATGAGTTGAGTAGGATTTGCACCTCGCTTTCGTGTAACATTTGACTGTTTCAACTCCATAACAAGCCCTTCTTCAATCAAACCTCGAACAAGGTTAGATACGGTTTGCGGTACAAGCAACGTTTTCTCTGAGATATCTGCACGAGAAATCGCTCCAAACAACCGAATGTGTTCAAAAACCACAGACTTATTATATTCTTGGCCATGCCTTTGATTGGTTCCTACCAACCCTGATTTTTTAGTATTCATGGATTTTATTATATCCATTGGATTTAATAAATCAACACAATATCGAAACTTTTATATCAAAAAATTGACAGATCCATGATATGAACTACCTTAGCCACACCCGCTTTCCTAAGCCGCTGCATCCTATTTCGTTTTTTAACAAATGCGGCGTCCTTATAAAGGACACCGCAATGGAACTTTACGTACGCTGCTCTTGTGTTTCATCTTTATTATCTGCAGATTTTTTCCATATCCCCTATTTTTCAAATACTTTGCAACACGTTTAACTCACTGCGTTTTAGCTTGTGACATTGACAGATTCCAGTGCTCTTGCGCGCGTTTTTGCACCCCAAATTCCTATGACAACTGCGACGACAAGCCAACAAACAGCGATATAGACAAATACACTCAAATAACCAAATCCGGTGTAAAAAAATACGACAAGCTGAGGTCCAAATACATTGGCCAATCTTCCCACGCCATACGTAAGCCCCGCTCCCGAATTCCGAATCTCTGTAGGGTACATCTCGGGTGTATATGCATAGAGCAATGGCGCAAAAGTCTGAATCAACATCGCGACCAGAAAGCCAAATACGATAATGGCTGCAGTGTTAAAAGATATTCCATAAAGCACTCCACACACTGCGATAATGACCGCAACGATTGAAATCAACCATTTTCGTTCTACGCGATCTGATAGAACCGCCGCGATTAACGCCCCAGGTACTGCACCAATGGATATGGCGGAAGACCACGCTAGTGATGTCACCAAAGAAAATCCATGGGATACGAGCAGCGTCGGTACCCAAGCCATAAAACCGTAGAAACCAAGCGTTTGGGCAATCCAAACAACCATGAACATAATCGTTTTGCCTACATTTCCAGCTGAGAAAAGCTGACTGTATCCTTTATGAGATTGTACAATCGGGATCCGTGAAGTGGGAGCCGGCAATTCTCCTTTCTCTGCGCGAATCTCCATTTCAATTTCAGACAGAATTCGGTCTGCCTCAGCAGTTCTCCCGTGATTTTCATGCCATCTCGGCGATTCTTTCAATCGAATTGCGAGTATGGCGAAAATAAATCCAAGCGCTCCCCAAATGTAGACAAGTCGCCATCCCCAAGTAATGGATGGTACAAGAAATCGCGCGACAAATGCAGTAATGGGGATCCCTGCCAACCCAATCGTCATGATCCAGCCTTGAAAAGAACCGCGTTTTTTCGCTGGGTACATCTCACTGATATAAGTAATGCCGACGACTGTCATTGCAGACAACCCAATGCCAGTAACAAGTCTTGTGATAAAAAGCATAACAAAATTAACTGCAAATGCATTAAGCAGCGAGAATACCGAAAAGAGTAGAATTGTAAAAATGAGGCTCTTTTTGCGACCAATGCGATCAGAGATCCAGCCAATCATCGTCGCGCCAAGAAACATGCCGAGAAAGGTTGCCGAAACAATATTACCAATACCGCTGAGTCCTAAGTGCCAATTTTTTAAGATTGCCGGCGCCGTATAAGAAAGTGTGTTAATATCACCAAGCTCAAAGAAGAAGGCAAATGCGAGTACCCACATGATGTACAAATGAAAAAAAGAGATCGGTAACCGTTCGAGCCTCGCTGCTGCCGTGTATTTTGGCTCTTCTACATTCACACGTTTCACCTCGCTACAGATAAATTCAGGATACGCAACCCGCTTAATAAAACGCTTTCAATCAATCACTTTCCGTTCATCTTTGAAGACAGCTGAAACTTACATATCGCCCACCTCCTTGTTAGATCTCAATCTGCATATTTTAAAGACTCGAAGGAAACCAGGCATGCCCATCAAGAATAGGGCGCGCCGTTCGAATGAGTGATGCAGATTGGATCCGCCAGTTTTCACTCCGCACTTTCTCTACATCTGCACCAACGAACAAAATTCCAGTGGGATGCCCTATGCGCAATAAATCACGTGTGTGTGTTTTTCGACACATCTTTCGCTCCACAAGCGTTCCTTCAATTTTTGCTGCGGCTGACAGAGCAATGGCTCCTGTAACCGCATAGGCAGGGTGCAATCTTCCCATCGTCAGAACCCTCGCCAAAACATCCACATCGTCAGCCCGGATCTTCATTCCATGGGCAGTCTTATAATCCATTGACTCTTGCACAAACGCAATTTTTGGCAATGCGTGTGTCTCTGCCGTAACTGCGTCATTTTTTGCAAAGATCCCTAATTGCCAACCGACTCTTTGTCGTATCTCCTCGAGAATTTCAAGCGAACTGCCGTTCGCTGCTATCTCGTTTTCTGTGACTTCGTTCCCTTTTAGTCCGAGTTCATCGGCATCGACAAAAACAGTGAGATTGCCAGCATCAAGGACCGTGACATGAAACGAGCGCCCATCCGTCAATCTAATAAGATCACACAGATTTCCAGTCGGAAAGAGTTTTCCAGTCACACCACCACCGATATCATGGAACGTAAGATGGACTTCGGCACTTTTTCCAGGAACCCCACTAATTTCGGTATCTCCGCTTGCGACAATCATGTGGTTACAAACAGGAAATCGCGCTGTAATTCGAGACTGTGAATTCGTATTAAAAATGCGAACTGTCGCAACATCTCCCACCGTCTCAACCATTCCCTGGTGAACTGCAAATGGCCCGACGGCCGAAGTAATATTTCCACAGTTCGGTGTATAATCAATCACGGGTTGATCAATACTTACCTGACCAAACGTAAAATCAACATCCACATTGGGTCTGCGGGAAGTCTCTACGATCGCCACTTTGCTCGTCGTTGGTGTCGCGCCACCCAGTCCGTTAATTTGGCGCAGATCAGGACTCCCATACACATAGAGAATGATCCGATCACGCTTTACGAGATCTTGTGGAAGGTCTTTCCCACGGAAGAAAACGCCCTTACTTGTACCCCCACGATAGATCGAGCAAGGAATCGACACCCATTCACTCATGTGACGTTACCTCCTTTCTCAACGATCTTCGTAAAGACTATGAGATTTATTCAAGAGAGGAGAAACAGAAAGAAACTTGGGCTTGCGTCCGGTCAATAAAAGTTTAGTTTCGTTCATTGAATAAAAACAATATTTAATTTTTATCGTAGAACATAGAAAAAATTAATGATTCATTTCTTCTTAAGCGATCGCATTTTTTTGAGCTCCATGGTCAACATAGGTACGACCGAAAAGAGATCTCCTACAATCCCATAATCGGCTACCTTAAAAATTGGCGCCTCAGGATCTGTGTTAATCGCAACAATGATTTTGGAATTTGACATCCCAGCGAGGTGTTGAATAGCTCCAGATATACCACACGCGATATAAAGGTCTGGCGTTACCACTTTTCCTGTCTGACCAATTTGCATTGAATAATCAGAATATTTTAGGTCACAAGCGCCACGTGATGCACCCACAGCGGCGCCTAGCACACTCGCCAACTCACGCAGTGGCGCAAATCCTGCGGCACTTTTTACACCTCTCCCGCCAGAAACAATGATATTTGCTTCCGTGAGATCGATGACATCGACTGTATTTTTTACGATGGTTTGCAATAGATTACTCACGACGTTGTCTCTAGGAACGAAAGAAACACAATTTGCTTTTCGATTGTAATCAGGATTCCTCTTTTTAAAAGTGTTCGGACGAATCGTCAAGAGCATCAACTCATTTCCAATGAATCTCTTGCGCTCATAGGCCTTACCAGCGTAAACGGGTCGGATGAACGACAAACCATCCTTGTTTGAGATACTTGTACAATCCGAAATAAGTCCCGCTTTAAGCATACTGGCGAGTTGTGGTGCAAGTTCTTTGCCAATGGTTGTATGACTAAAAAGAATCACATCAGGGTGCACCTCTTGAATCACTTGAAAAAGTGCTTGTGCATAGATTTCACTGCAATAGGGTAAATATTTCGCATCCTCAAGAACAAAAATTAGATCGGCTCCATAATGTGCGAGAATTTGCAGATCCATGGAAATTTGATCACACATGACCACCGCTGTGATGCTTGCGCCATCAGCGATCAACGTTGCAACTGTTATCGCCTCTAACACAACAGGGCGAATCTCCCCATTTCGTGATTCCGCAAAAACAAGTACATTTCTACTCACCCATAGCCCCCCTATTGAATCTCAGACTGTAATAAGTCGCATAGTTCCTTAACTTGATCCGCAAGTGAGCCGTGGAGTATTTTCCCTGCTGATTTTCTCGGAGCCACAAAAAATTCCTGTGAGACTGTCTTTCCCTTTCGATTCTCATCCGTAAAATGGAGATCATTCCCACTGTAGTAAACTATTGATTTTTTTCTCGCTCGCATCCGGTTCTGAAGTGTCGGATAGCGCGGATCATTTAATCCTTGCTGCGCCGTGAAAAGCGCAGGAAGCGGAACGCGCAAACTTTCCGTATATCCATCCATGTCTCGATGAACAATAGCGCACTCACCATCCATCGTAAAACCAAGAATGGATGTGACTATGGGTATCCCCAATTCTACGGCCACGCGTGGACCAATTTGCGCAGAGGCATAATCAATACTCATTTGTCCGCCAAAAATCAAGTCAAAGCGCTCTCTTTTTGCAAATGCCGATATTGCTTGCGAGACGATCCATTCATCGCCCATGAGTGCAGGATCATCAATCATAACCATGCGATCCGCCCCCATGGCCAAGGCAATTCGCAACGTATCTTCATGTCGCTTCGAACCGACGGACAAAACCGTTACTTCTCCCCCAAAAGCCTCTTTTATTTGAACGGCCTGCTCCAGCGCATACTCATCGTAAGGATTTAAAATCAATGAAATCCCATCTTGAACAATCTCACCTTGTTCAATTGTGATTTCCTCCTCCGTGGAAAAAGTCACCTTCATCATGACAAGAATGTTCAAGATTTCATCACCGCCAATCGACCAGCGCGCTCTCCCGCTCTTTTCCCAAACACAGCGCCAGCAGCCAATCCGCTCCCCCCTGGATAATTAAAATAGAATAGTCCTCCCACGATCTCCCCTGCTGCAAAAAGGCCATGGATTGGTTTTTCATCCCCATCCAACACTTCACCGTGACCATTAATTTTTAGTCCACCAAATGTAAACGTGATTCCGCAGGTAACCGCATAAGCTTCATACGGTCCTTGATCCAATGGATTAGCCCAATTTGATTTAGGAATACTCAGTCCAACAGTGCAACGTCTATCCTTTACATTTGGATTGAATGGAATTTCAGTTCGAATGCTTTGATTAAACTGTTTTACTGTCACTAAAAATTTATGAGGATCAACGCCTTCAAGTTTTTTTGCGAGTTCCTCAATTGTAGGTGCCGTAACCTTTGTTACTTGTCGAATTCGATACTCATCGCGTAACAAGTGGCAAACTTTTTGATCAAATATTTGCCAAGCAAATTGCCCCGGTTGATTTAAAATCTCACGGCCATACTTGGCATACGTGTAATTTCGAAAATCTGCACCTTCGTCAATAAATCGCTCACCCAATGCATTTACCATGATGCCGAAGGGGTAGCTATGTTTTTGAAAACCGTCTCCAACAACAAGATCACCAAACTCCGGTGCATTGCGATCCCAACCCACTGCGTGACATCCCGAAAAATGTCCGTAAGGACGTGCACCAATTTTTAGCGCCATTTGAAGCGCATCCCCCGTATTGAATCGCGTACCGCGAACCTTTGCAAACTCCCATCCAGGACCGAGATACCTTGTACGCATTTCAAGGTTCGATTGAAATCCGCCCGCTGCAAGAACAACCGATTTTGCGATAATTTCCATTGATTTTCCGTTCCACAACAAGCGAACCCCGCGAACGCCATCGTCATCACAAAGCAATTCAAATGCGCGCGCGTGATACAACACACCTATCCCCTCGCGCTCTGCCGCCTCGTGAAGTGCCTGAACAAGCCCAGGTCCTCCCCCCACAGCTTCAATCGTAAGTCCGCCCCAAAATGTGAACTTGCCATTGACCTTAAATGCCTGACGTCCATAAATTGGCGCAAAGCGAACATTGTGTTTACGCAACCACCTCAGCGTGTCAAAGCTTTGGCTTGCAAGGATGCTGGCGAGTTCCGGATCTGTGCGATCTTGTGTCACTCGACAAAGATCATCAAAGTATTGTTCTTCGTCGTACGATCCAAAATCCGTGTTTACCATTTCCTCTTCCGTCAAATCAGGAACCAGTTGAAGAAGATCCTCAATCCCTCGGTACGCGACACGAATGGCTCCTGCTGTAAACGTGCTATTTCCACCGCGCTCTTTTTTCGAAGACTTCTCAAGAACAAGTACTTGCGCACCTTGTTCTCTTGCTGCGAGTGCGGCACACATAGCGGCATTCCCTGCGCCTATAACCAGAACATCTGTTTCCACAGTTGGACTTCCCTCCAAACCGACAATCTACAAAAAAGTATAGTGTCATTGCAGAAATAAAAATAATATTCGTTTTTTATTGCCGCATATAAACATATTCTATGGATAGGGCGGTGAAAACATGGATGAAAAAGATTGGCGATTGATCGAAATGCTCTCAATTGAAAAAAGTATTACAGGGGCGGCTCAACGACTCTACGTTACACAACCATCGTTAACGTATCGGATCCAGCAAATTGAGCAAATGTTTGGAACGAAAATTTTAATTCGAAGGAAAACAGGAATAGAATTTACGGCGGAAGGGGAATTGATCGCATGCTATGCGAGACAGTCCCTTCGCGAATTACAAAAAATAATAGATCGCGTTGCAAATACTGGAAGCAATGTGCGCGGAATTCTTCGTTTAGGTGTATCGAGTATTTTTGCACATTATCGTTTACCTGAGCTTCTTAAAGTTTTTCTTCAACATTATCCAGATGTTGAAATTAACGTAAAGACCGGTTGGTCAACCGAAATCCTTCAAAGTGTTTATCGAGAAGAGGTGCATATCGGAATAATTCGTGGAGATTTCCAATGGCCAGAGCACCAACATAGGTTATACTTTGAACCAATCCACATCGTATCGAAACGTGAAGTTGATCTTGCAGTGCTTCCAAAGCTTCCACGCATTCAATACAAAACAGATCTTCCTTTAAAAAATATGATTGATTCGTGGTGGCAATCCACGTACAAATCCCTTGCACCACGTACAACCATGGAAGTCGATAATATCCAGACCTGCAAAGAGCTTGTAAAAAAGGATTTGGGTTACGCCATTCTGCCTGGAATCTGTCTTCAAGAGACCGACCAACTCAAAATACAACCCTTACGAGCGACAGACAGAAAAATTCTTTATCGAAACACGTGGCTAATTTGCAGGGACAGCCTACTTGAATTGTCTGCGATTCGAGCTTTTGTCGATTTCTCATCAAATTTCAACATCGATCAAAATCGTACAGAGGGATGTGAATCCGAATGAAACGCTTCGTTAAAATGTCACTTCTAAGCGCCGCGCTCACCTGTCTATCGAGCGAGATTGTCGCGCACGCACAAACGCATCCCGTGTCGCCAAGCTTTTATCCGCGCAATTTTTCGGGCATGGGCGACATCGCGCTCATCGCCAATGAAAATGGAGTCTCCGGTGGTGAACTCTATACGATCATCAACACAAGAGTCGCCGACAAACCTATCGTTACAGTGCACGACGTGATGGGCCACGTGCTTTCTGCAACGTTTTCTCCAGACGGTGCGTGGCTGTGGACCCGTGTGAGCAGCGGCAATTCGGCGACGTCTTGGGTCGTATCTGCGAACGGACGCACCCGCTACAAGCTGGCGGAAGGAGCGGAAAACCTGACTTGGCTCGCGCACGGTCACACGCTGATTTATAGTCGGGCGAACATAATCTACAGGATGACACCAGGAAGTAATCCTGTGACATTGTCCATTCATTTGCCACAGAATTCCGTGATCAGCGGATTGTCGTTTAGCGCGGGAGATCAAAACGCAGCCGTCAGCATTACGCGCAACTCAGGCAATATTACCAAATGGTACGATCAGATCGGCGTCTGGAATCGATCATCCGGCGCGTGGCGGCCGATTGTTACCGCCAGTGCCCCAAACGGGCTCATTCTTGGACCGTTTGCAAGAAACGGCCAATCCCTGTTCTACTGGGATGACCCCATGCACAGTGCATCCATCCTGGCGGATGGCGTGCCTCTGCACAACCTCAATTTAAGTGGAAAGAATCAGGTGATTGGCCACACCTTCGCAACAGATCAAAGCATACAACCGTTTGGCGCAGACCTTGCCGTGGTATGGCAGTCTCACTCACGCTATTTATTCGCGGGTCCAAAAACCATTGCCATCTGGCCTGGTGCCACCATTCCCGTAGGCAAGAGTAGCGTCCAGCTTGATCCTGCGCTGTCTTCAAGTGGAGATTTAGCGTATGTAGAAGGAAAAGAAGACAACCAAATGATCCAATCCAATCGCAATTGGATGCGCTTTATAGAGAGCCTGAAGCTCGCAACGTACAACCTAAACACGCATAAAACAAACATCATCACCGCTGCCGGTAGCGGTGTGATGACACCGTATTTTAACGGCAACGGATCGCGCATTGTATTCGTGCGCCAAAATGCGGTGATGTGGGTCACCGCTACAAACCGCGGTCCGGCACACCTGATCGCAAAAAATGGCGCGGCCAGCCCCGGTTCTTCACAATATGGGAGCAAACGCGCATTCATGATTGCCGATGTTCTGGCTACGCCACAGGGGTTGAACAGTAATCGTTGAATCTGATTAAAACTATCTGTATACTATCAATATGGATAGATTAGTGACGATAGGCGAAGCGTCGAAGGTGTTAGGAGTCTCCATTACGACACTCCGTCGTTGGGAAAAAGAAGGTCGATTACAGCCGGATGAAATAACGCCCGGTGGTCACCGTCGATACGATCTGTTGAAACTGCGGCCGGAATTGTTCCGTCTTCAACGAAGCGACAGGAAGACCGTAGTCTATGCCAGAGTTTCAAGCCATGATCAGAAAGAGGACTTGGAACGGCATGGAATTGTCAAATTTAGTTTAGCCCCGAAACTCGTAATACCGGTCTATGGCTACGCCTAGGGGGTGTGAGTGAAGTCAAGGGAAAGGTGGAGATTTTCCAGATGTACTTTTCTGGAAAATACGACC
>NZ_LPVJ01000053.1 GCF_001516615.1 Ferroacidibacillus organovorans
ATCCTGAAGTCTGGTTCTATTTGGCATTCGAATGGTCCCCGTGGTCGACCAACTGGGAAAAAGATGCGTGGGGCCTGATTGGATAATCAGATCACTTGATATTTTTGCCGAACTGTTGTAAAATTAAGTTGTTCAAAACGTGATCGTTTATATCTGTAAACATCTTGAGCCGTTCTTTTTTGCGCCTCATTGCAGGTGCGGAACAGAACGGTTTTCTAATTTAGACGGAATTGAACAAATTTTGTGCTCGATGAGCACTCCAGGAGGAATTCGTTTGAATCAAGGTACAGTAAAGTGGTTTAACTCGGAAAAGGGTTTTGGTTTCATTGAAGTTGAAGGCGGAGCAGATGTATTTGTCCATTTCAGTGCAATTCAAGGGGATGGATATAAGACGCTCGAAGAAGGTCAACGTGTAACCTTTGATATTATTCAAGGCCCTAAAGGTCCGCAAGCAGCGAACGTTGCCTAAGTGATTCTAAAAAAATGGACTGTCCTCACAGGCATCATTCTGATTCCTCGAGGGCAGTTTTTTTATCGCTGGTTTGGCGCTCAAGAGTCCATCTTACTACCACAATGAGGAAGGGGTAATTATGATGGGCAACTTTGGCAACAAGAGAAAGCCGATTTCAGAGCAGGTGTATGCCGATTCCGAAGTGTGGCAGTGTTCGACCTGCGCCGTTTGGTCAAGAGATGAGTTTATTTATATCGAAAACCCCGCTTGTCCAATGTGCCGTGGAGACATGGAACGAGTAACAAAAAGCATCCGCATTGAGTAAAATGTTTTGACCACGTACGTGCGTCTCAATCGAGCAGCCTTGGGAGCCTAGCCATGAATGGACGCATGTCTTGACACCATGGTCGATGATGCAGAATGCGGGTCATCTTCTCGCTAAAAATGAAAAGGAGATGATGATGATTAACCACAAAGAGAACCAAAACCTCTGGAAGAAAGATCTGGAGGCCTACCAAAGTCCGAGTCTTACAAAGAGTTGGTGGCAATTAATCAACACCATCGTGCCGTTTATGATATTGTGGTTTGGAGCCTATTATTGTTTCACGATATCCATTTGGTTGACCCTTCTTCTGACCATCCCGGCAGCGGGCTTTCTAGTGCGAACGTTTATTATATTTCACGACTGTGGTCACCACTCGTTTTTCAAAAGTCCAATGGCTAACGATATCGTTGGGGTTATAACGGGATTACTGACCTTTTTCCCGTATCATCAATGGAAGTATGAACACAGTGTCCATCATGCGGGAAATGGAAACTTGAATCGCAGGGGCATGGGAGATATCACGACTCTGACGGTGGATGAATACCTGAGATCCCCTCTCGTCACGCGACTGCTTTATCGGTTGTATCGAAATCCGCTGGTCATGTTTGGCCTCGGACCGATCTTTCTCGTTTTGGTTCAATATCGGTTTAACAGGCGGGGGGCAGGTCCAAGAGAACGCTTCAATACGCATTTGACCACCGCAATTCTTGCTGGGTTGGTAACGTTGGGCTGTTTTGGACTTGGGTGGGAAAGATTCCTTTTGGTCGAAGGGACAATTCTTTATTTAGCAGGAATGGCAGGCATTTGGCTGTTTTACGTGCAACATCAATTTGAAGACAGCTACTTTGAAAGCGCTGAGAACTGGGATTACGTGACGGCCGCCCTTCAAGGCAGTTCATACTATAAATTGCCGAAAGTCTTGCAGTGGATGACCGGAAATATCGGATTTCATCACATTCACCACCTTGGCCCCAGAGTTCCGAATTACAATCTGCAGAAAATCTACAATAAAGTTGCATATCTGCAAAAAGTTCCTACTGTGGGTGTGTTTTCTAGCCTGCGTTCTCTGCGGTTTCGACTGTGGGACGAGGACAAGAAAAAATTTATTGGATTCAAAGGTGCGACAAGGCTCAAATCGAACGCAAGATGGTAGGTATCTAACAGTAACCAGTCCCTCGGGACTGGTTTTTCTGATATCGAATGGGGGGGAATCCCGGTCCATTCGTTGAAGTGAAATTGTGGGATCTTTTTTCGGGCAAGATAGAGATGAAAAAATGGGATTACCCGGTCTCCTATGGAGGCCGAGTAATCCCTATGTGTTTATAAAACATGCAAAATATACGTACTGCCTCCGATTAAGCGCGCAAAAACAGACATAATGTATGTAGGGACGTATGGGTGGCAACATTCCTAAACTCGTCTCACAGCTTACCCACGGAAAGATGAATGGTTGCCCTTTTCTCTACACATTCTGAAAAAGTTGACGCTTTTTGTCGAACAAGGGATCTGTTAAGATAATTATTGAATAAACTGTCGACTTTTCTGAATATGGAAAAATGACCCCTCCATTAACATCCTTTCCATGTCACATCGGTTCAGCGGAGGAATTTAATGAAATCCCAAGCGTTAACATCGGAACGTGAAAAATTAATGCAAGTGTTTAAATACCTTCAAGCGCTCAACCAGATGCGTAACCCAGTCGTTACAAAAATTGACATGCAACCGTGGTCATTTTGGCTTCGAAATATACCAAATCACGACTGCATCGAATTTCTTTCAGAAAAACGACCTTTGAATACAGATGCTGATTCGTCGGATCAGGCAGCCCCTGCGGAGGATGATCTTCGTGGATACTTTCTTAACGTAAAACGCCCCACGCTTGAAGAATGTCCCAATCCACCTAAGGAGCTTAACGAGTGGCTCAGAGATGGATGGCGAAATTTGGACTCCATAGTGGAGATGGTTAGCTCAAAAGAGATGGCCGATCTGGACGGTGCGATGTTGATGGTCTGTTTTGAGGATGATTCTAATCGGGTAGCTGCCTATGAACGCTGGATCGAGGCCAGAAACGAGTGGATCGAACGGGAACGTCCGGCTCGTCAGGTTATGGAGATTTTCGAGAAGTTATACGCCCTTCACAATCAAATGGAACGGGAGCCTGAACAGGTTGATCTCCTTCTGGGGGATGGTATTCTTTCCTGTCAGCTGCAAGCTGGCGCCGTAGTGCAACACCCCGTCCTTCTTCAACGCGTGGAACTCCATTTTGATGCGTCTGTTCCTGAGTTCAAACTTTCGGAAACGGATCATGCTCCAGAGCTTTATACGGCCCTTCTTCGGGTTATCCCAGAACTTCAGGCGAGTGCAGTTTCTGAGTTGTTGACAGAGCTCAGCGAAGCGGAATATCACCCGCTCAATGCCACGGATACATCGGAATACTTGAAGCGCCTTGTCACGCGCATTTCGCCTCGAGGGGAACTCATTGATGGACCAACGTCTCTCATAAACGGAAGGGATCCGAAAATTACTCGCGACCCGCTATTGTTCCTGCGTAAACGAACGCTTGGATTCAGTGTGGCGTTGGAGCGTATTCTTGAAGATTTAAAAGAAGATCGTCATCTGCCTGATTCTATTTTGAATCTGATGGGTGTCGAAACGACGTTTACGGGCGCAAATGGCAAAATCGAAGGATTAATGCGGTCGATCGATGTGAACGGTGAAGATGAACGGGTGCTTCTGAGCAAAGAAGCTAACGCAGAGCAGCTCCAGATTGCACTTCGGTTAGAAGAAAATGGCGCTGTGCTCGTTCAAGGCCCTCCAGGAACAGGTAAGACCCATACCATTGCAAATCTTTTAGGACATCTGCTGTCACAGGGAAAGAGTGTTCTCGTAACAAGCCATACAGCTAAAGCGCTGCGAGTGCTGCGAGACAAAGTTGTAAGACCATTGCAGCCGCTTTGTGTCAGCGTGCTCGAAAATGATGGTGAAAGCCGAAAACAAATGGAACATTCGGTTGACGCAATCGCGGAACGGTTGTCCTCCCTTGACGCGGATACGCTTGACCGCGAAGCTGAGATGCTTACTCAACAACGGTCAGAGCTTTTAAAAAATTTACGAGAGCTAAGAAATACTCTACAGTTGGCACGCCAAGATGAATACCGCCCCATCGTCGTTGGCGGCGAGTCGTTTGAGCCTTCTCAGGCGGCGCGGAGAGTAAGGGATGAGAAAGAAGAAAACAGTTGGATACCCACCCCAGTGGAGCTTGAAGCTCCGATGCCTTTGTCCATAGGTGAAGCCATTGAACTGTACTCGAGCAACGAACTTCTCAATCCAGAAACGGAAGCTGAACTTCATCTTGAACTGCCAGAACCAACGCATTTTCTGACACCAGTGGCATTTGAGAGACTGACGGAAACGAGGAGTCGACTTTGTTCGCTTGATCTCTCGTATCGCAGTGATCTGTGGAATGAATCCAGAATGGAGCAGACGGTCGCGGTATTGGAAGGTTTATTATCGCAGGTAGCTTCACTTGTAGAATTTCTGAAAGAGGACACCCCATGGCGCATTGCTGCAATGACTGCCGGAAAAGAAGGTGGCGTACTCCGTGCGGCGTGGGAGGAACTTATAGAGGAAGTTCAATCTGTATATGATCAGTCGGCTCAGGCACAACCGTATTTCTTGCGGCACGGGTTTGAAGTGTCGAGTGAAATTCGGTTTGAGGAAGCCACTCGAACAGTAGACGAAATTCTACAACATCTAGGTGCGGGCGGAAAATTAGGCGGCATGAAACTGTTCACCAAACGTGAATGGAGGCAATTCATTCAGAATACCAAGGTGGATGGACAAAATCCATCTGAGATAGAGCACTTTAAAACGCTTCGTGCATGGTTACGGTTGCACGTGAATCGAGAGAAGTTAAAGGCTCGCTGGAAACGGCAAATGACCGATTTGGGTGGACCCAGTACTGAGTCGCTGACCGAACGGCCTGAGGACACCGCTCGACAGTTTATTCTTCCGATACAGCAGGCGCTAGATTGGTATGGTACAAAGTGGCTATCCTTTCGCAAGGCTCTGGTAGAGCAAGGGTTAAACGTCGATGCCTTATTAACCGAGGTACCTGTGGTGCTCGCTTCGAACGCGGAATTGGCGCGTCTGCGGATGATGTTGACGGAGACGTTACCGACAGTTGTTCAAGTGCAGATCGATCGCGTAAATTTGGCGCAAGTTCAGAGGGAATACCAAGTTCTGAAACAAACGGTGAATGACGCACTGCATCTTGTCCCCAATTCTTTGACGGTGCAAAACATCCGTCACGCCGTGACAGAATATGATCCAGAAACCTATAAGCGTGCATATGATCAGCTCATGGAACTGCATGCGCTGTCAAACGTGGCCAGAAGACGTGAGGAACTTCTACGGAAATTGTCAGCGGTAGCACCAGCCTGGGCAACTGCGATTCGAATCAGGAGCGGTGTTCACGGGTTGGGTCAACTTCCGGGAGACCTTGATCAGGCGTGGACTTGGAGACAACTCCATGATGAATTAGACAAACGCGGGAAGACCTCAATGGAGGAACTACAGCTAAGAATTTCGGATCGAAGTCAAAAATTGCGTGAGATTACAGCAACTCTCGTGGAAAAGAGGGCTTGGAGTGCCCAAGTGAGACGTACGACGCTTGCACAGCGTCAGGCGCTGCAGGGCTGGAAACTTCTCGTGCAAAAAACTGGTAAAGGAACTGGAATTCGCACGCCAAGCCTGCTTGCTGAAGCGCGCAAATTGATGCCTGTCTGTCAGACTGCGGTTCCGGTTTGGATTATGCCACTTAGCCGAGTGGTCGAAAACTTTGTTCCTGGGAAAAATCAATTCGATGTCGTCATTATTGACGAAGCGAGCCAAGCGGATGTCATGGCACTGACTGGATTGTACTTTGGTAATCAGGTGCTGGTTGTTGGTGACGATGAACAGGTGAGTCCAGATGCCGTGGGCCAACGCGCAGAAGACACACAGAAGTTGATCGACACTTATTTGACCGATGTACCCAACGCTTCGATCTACGATGGGAAATCGTCCATTTACGATTTGGCGAAAACAAGCTTCCCAGAAGTCCAGTTGCGCGAACACTTCCGTTGTGTAGCCCCGATTATTCAATTTAGCAATCACTTGTCATACGGAGGAGATATTAAACCTCTGCGTGATGCAAGTGTGGTAACACGGCGCCCGCCAACCATCGCTTATCGAGTACAAGATGCACAATCAACGGACAAGTTGAATCAGAAGGAAGCGCACATCGTATCATCGCTACTTGTCGCCGCGACAGAACACGAGGCATATGAAGATGCCACATTTGGCGTTATTTCTCTTGTCGGCGATGATCAAGCGATGCTCATTGATTCCTTGTTACGGAAGCATCTATCTGCCACAGCGTACCAAAGACGACTCATTCGTTGTGGTAATTCAGCGCAGTTCCAAGGGGATGAACGCGACGTAATCTTCCTGTCCATGGTCTACGGTCCGGCGGGGAATGGACCGCTTCGGATGCTGGCTGATCCTGGTAACAGTATGCGCAAGAGATTTAACGTGGCTGCAAGTCGCGCTCGGGATCAACTTTGGGTCGTTCACTCGTTAGATCCACACATCGATTTGAAAGAGGGCGATCTTCGCAGGCGATTGATTTTGCATGCAGAAGACCCTTACCAGTATGATGAGGCGATTGAGCACATGGAGAGGCGTACAGAATCAGAGTTTGAGAGACAGGTCTTACGTCGCCTGACGGACGCTGGATATCGCGTGACGCCGCAATGGTCTGTGGGATATTACCGGATTGACATGGTGGTTGAAGGCGGCGGCAAACGCCTGGCAGTAGAGTGTGACGGCGATCGCTGGCATCCACATGAAAAACTGGCGGACGATATGGCGCGCCAGGCGATATTGGAGCGCCTTGGCTGGAACTTTGTTCGCATTCGAGGAAGTCAGTTCTTCCGGAATCCGGACTTGGCGATGAGGGCGGTGTTTGAGAGGTTAAACGCGCTCAACATTCCTGCCGTGGGACTGACGGATCACGCTGCTACTGAGAAAGATGTATCCGGCGCGGAGATCAAAGCGTGGATCGCAAGGCGTGCGGCCGAGCTTCGAAACGAATGGTTCGAGTACGAAAAAGGCCAAATAGAAAGTGAGGTGGTTTAAAATTTGATCTTGAATGCGCGCCATTTATCATCGGATGGACTGAGGTATCGTCTCATCAACCCGAAAGACTTTTGCCGTTAAAGCAATCGAATGCCGCTCGTGGACAGATGCACACAGTCTGCCTTGAATGAACTCGAAATTCGATCCATTCTAAACCCTCACTCTAGTACAGATGCATGAATCGTGCATCTGTACTAGAGTGAGGGTCACCTCGCGCTGACCACTTCTGCTACTTGTATGGTATATTTCTCAAGCCGCTCTTGATCGACACGCGAAGCCACCCCGGAGAGCGGCTCGACTGCAAGCACTCCGGGCCGCAAAAACGTAACGGCCGGTTGAATCAAGTCTTCTTCAAAGTACCTCGCGCTAGGCGCTGTGTCCCCTGGCAGTGTAAACCCTGGCAACGCCGTCAGTGCCACATTGTGTAAGCGACCGATGCCGCTTTCAAGCATCCCCCCGCACCACATATCAACCCCCGCTTCGCGGCATCTATCGTGAATGGCGAGTGCCTCGCCAAACCCTCCGACTCGCCCTACTTTTAAATTAACGATCCGGCAAGCTCCGATTTCCAGAGCCTTTCTCAGGTCTTCGGCACTGTTTATGCTCTCATCAAGACAAATCGGAGTCGCTAGTTCAGCCTGAAGTTTTGCGTGATCCATGATGTCATCGTGCGCTAACGGTTGTTCAATCATCATCAGATTTAACGCATCCCATTTCTTTAGGTGACGAACGTCTTTTAAGCAATAAGCACTGTTTGCGTCAGCCATAAGGGGCATGTCGGGAAATGATTCGCGAATGACTCTGAGGGGCTCAAAATCAAAACCAGGCCGAACTTTTAATTTGACGCGCGCAAATCCTTGACTGACGTAATATCCCACTCGCTCAATCAGCGTATCGAGGTTTGGTTGAATCCCGATGCTGATACCTACCGGGATTTCTGTTCGGGTTCCGCCGAGCAGTGTTGCAATGGGAGTCGCTGATTCATTCGCATAGGCATCCCAAATCGCCATTTCAATGGCGGCTTTTGCCATTTTGTTTCTTTTAAAATGGGCTAATTTCAAGCGAATATCCCGCAAATCTTGAACTGAATTGTATGCGTGTGATTGCAGTGCGGGGATGAAAAAATCGCGCAACATATGCCAGGCTGTGGCGTTTGTTTCCTCACTGTATAATGGTTCCATGCTCGCGACACATTCCCCATAACCGATCCCGCCGCGTACTGTGCGCACGGTGACAATAATCCCCTCACGAGCATCTTCAATACCGAACGATGTTACGAAAGGCTCTTTCAGCGGCAAGCGAACCCTTTGTAATGAAACCGACGCAATCTGCATTTATTTTGCTCCTTTATTTCTTTAAATTATGGACATTTTGTTTTTGGCGTGGTTAAACTCATGAATAAAATCTCGTTCTGCCTAAAGAGTTGTTGCGCAACTTGACCAACGGCGTAACGCCACTGCATCGCCCTGCCAGCATCCACATGAAGGAATGTGTCAATAGTTACAGGAACTTTTCTCGCCACAACTCTTGTTGTGTCAACTGGAGACCAAATCACAGCATAGGTACCTCAATCGCATAAGACCTATCTAATCATAGCGAATCCGCTTGGCTAGTCCTAGCGAGCAGAGGGGGAATTCATTTGCCATCCTTCCTTGAACCATCATTTGTGCGATTGAGGTTGGTTGGTTCCCACAATCTGAGCGATCACGTCAAGAGACAACCTATATCCCAATATGGTACGTCATGCAGCTGTTGAAACGATTGGGCATACAGAGTTCATGGGATGGGACGACATGGACAGTGACTCAACAGAATAACTGATTGATTTCCAGGGTTCTTGTGAACCAACGTTGACCGCCATTGCGGGTTTCATATATCGTCCCGTTTGAAGCAAGTCCAAACCCAATGCGGGCAGTGAGGAATTGCACTTGCGTAAAAGGGACGGGTGTTTGCGCGATGCGTCGCCACGCGCCGCCAAAATGAGCGGTGGAAAAAAGTGTCGTGCGCGTCTGAAAAGTTTGGAGCGTTGACATTTGTCGCACAGTTGTCACCGTTTCCCAGAAAGCGTCAGATCCTGCTATTCCCATCGCGATTTGTGGGAGACGGTGGAACGCATAGATGTTGGACACGCCATTTATAATCGCCAATCTCCACACTTTGCCGCCGTCTGTGGTTAAGTACATTCCCCACTTTTCATACGGAAACTGATCGCTTGTAAAAGTAACTGACATCATGCCCGTCTGGCCATGCCAAAGGATTGGACCGAAGGAAACCAGGGATGCGGCGCCGCGCAGGTTCTTTGGAACGGACAGGTACAGAGTTTGCCACGTTCGTCCCCCGTTTTGTGTGCGATAGAGCAGTGGGGGTACGGTAAATCGTTTGCCTTTGGCAGGCTTCACGAGGCCTGCCACTTCTGATGATCCGGCGAACGAGCTCTCGGCAAAACCTTGCATGGCATTTCGAAAACCGAGGAGATCGTTGATTGGACTGACACCTGATACAAGTTGCCAAAGGAGACCCCTGTTTTGTGTCTGCCAAAGCTGTAGTGTATGTGCTGAATTCATGCCGCCGGCTATGACCGCGAGCCAACCAAATTTTCCGGTGGGGGAGAAGGAAAACTGCATGCGGTCAGAGTGCATGGGTGGCAAATCTATTGTATTGGAAACACGCCACGTGGCGCCCCAGTCTGAGGTGACGTGAACGTGCGCCTGTGGCCATGAACCTCCTGTTTGCGTCGTGTAGAGTGCGCGGCCGCCTGAGGAAAACTGTAAAGCAGCCGTATTGGGAATCGACAACACAATCGACCACGACGCTCCAGCATTTTTTGTACGTAGCAAGGTGATCGTTGCGCCAGTCACGCGTTCACCCCAGCCGTTTTTTACCGTCGTCATCATGATCGATGTGGGACGTAAAGATTTGCCCGGCGTGTATACTGCGTACGTTTTTTCGGGAAGGGCAATAAGGGAGAGAAGCGCTAAAATGGCGCCAAAGAATTTTGTGAAATTCAGAATTTGCAATGTCATCTCTCCCGCTAAGAACTGTCTTATCGATAGACGCTGCATAACCATGGCAGGTTTCATTTCTTCATAGGAAAGGCGGGTGTGCGTTAAAATAAGGATCATACATACGCTCACTTGGCACAGACAAAAAATCTTCAATCACCAAACGCGCATGCTAAGGAGGTTGTCGATGGACATCCGCTTGAAACGGGTTTATGAGATTCCCTCTGAAGAGGACGGACAGAGGATTTTGGTGGACAGGCTTTGGCCACGGGGCCTGACGAAAGAGGCTGCCCAAATTGATGTATGGTTGAAGGAGGTCGCACCGAGTCACGAACTGCGGAAATGGTTTCACCACGATTCGTCACAATGGGAAACATTTGTCGAGCGATACAGCGCGGAACTGGCTGACCGTCCCGAGGCAGCCGCATGCATCAAACAGCTGCGTGAGGCGGCTACCGCAGGTGCTGTGACCCTGGTCTTTAGTGCAAAAAATGTAGACATGAACAATGCAACGGTTCTTCGCGACGTGTTGCAACAAAAGATCAGTTACGGATGATCAAGACCATCACTCGTCTCTCGGCTATGTGGGTCAATGCCTGATGTATCGCTGTCCTACTGCTTAAAGGCAACATGAGCATCTATCGTGGCAAGAATGGAGCTTCCTTGCCATGCCGTTTTTTAATGGGCAGGGGCGTGGACTGTGCATAGTGATCGGCGTATAATTGAAACAGATGATTTTATTTTTCTAATACAGTTTTGGGGAAAATATTGAACAGGGATGTCGTGCTGACTTTTTTCTAAATAACGAAGTATAGGGATGGTAATGATGAGCAACGTACAGAAGAGTGTGGATGTTATCCTCATTGGCGCTGGGATCATGAGTGCGACGTTGGGAGCATTGCTAAAAGAATTGGCGCCGGACTGGACCATCAAGGTATTTGAGAAACTCGAAGACGCAGGGGAGGAGAGTTCTAACGAATGGAATAATGCAGGTACGGGGCACTCTGCATTGTGTGAACTTAACTATACACCTGAAAACTCTGATGGATCGATTGATATTAGTAAAGCGATAAAAATCAATGAACAGTTTCAGCTTTCAAGACAGTTTTGGTCTCATCTTGTAAAAAGCAATTTGATTCGCAATCCGCGTGATTTTATCAGACCCATCCCTCATATGAGTTTGGTACAAACGGAGAGCGATGTAGCGTTTTTGAAAAAGCGTTTTGATGCGCTTTCTGACAACCCATTGTTTCAGGGGATGGAATTTTCCGATGACCCTGAAAAGCTAAGGGAATGGATTCCGCTCATTATGGAAGGACGTTCATCAAAGGAACGGATTGCGGCGACCAAAATTGACTCAGGAACGGATGTTAATTTTGGCGCGTTAACGCGCATGATGTTTGATCATTTAAAAAGAAACGGTGTAGAGATCAACTATAGGCATCGTGTTGACGATATTAAACGCGCTGGCGACGGGGCGTGGGATGTAAAGGTGAGTGATCTTGGCAGCGGTAAAAACGAGTGTCATACTGCAAAGTTCGTTTTTATCGGCGGCGGTGGAAGCAGCCTGCTTTTGCTCCAAAAAACGGGCATTCCAGAGTCAAAACACATCGGGGGATTCCCGGTAAGCGGACTCTTTATGGTATGTAACAATCCGGAAGTGGCGGCTCGTCATCACGCAAAGGTATACGGTAAGGCCAAGGTTGGCGCTCCGCCAATGTCTGTCCCGCATCTTGACACGAGATTCATCGACAATAAGGAGACACTGTTGTTTGGACCGTTTGCCGGTTTCTCGCCAAAGTTCTTGAAAACTGGTTCAAACTTTGATCTGATTGACTCTGTAAAACCGAATAATGTCTTCACGATGCTTGCGGCAGGTGTGAAAGAGCGGGCATTGACTAAATACCTGATTCAACAGGTTATGCTATCGCATGAACAGCGGATGGAAGCGTTGCGCGAGTTTATCCCGACTGCCAAAAGTGAAGATTGGGATATCGCCCAGTCCGGTACGCGTGTGCAGGTGATCAAAGATACGGAGAAAAGCGGTAAAGGGACACTTCAATTCGGCACGGAAGTGATTTGTGCTTCAGACGGCTCAGTCGCTGCGTTGCTTGGCGCGTCACCTGGTGCCTCTACGGCTGTTTACGTCATGCTTGAGGTATTAGAGAAGTGTTTCCCAGAGCATATGAAAGTGTGGGAATCGAAAATAAGGGAAATGATCCCCACGTTTGGCGTGTCACTTGTAGAGAACGTGGAACTTTTTCGAGAAATTCAGGCGACAACCGCGCAGACGCTTGGTTTGAATGGAAAACAGCCAGTTTTTCGTTAATCTCTGGCCCCTTACGTTTCTGTGAAAATGCACCGCTCTCGCTTCGGGCGTATGCTTTTGCGGTATCTTCTCTTCACAGAAAGAAACCTATCCCACGCTATTTTCGTCTGATTCATTGTAGCGGATCAGACTGGAGAGATTGCCGTGCAGCGATAGGTTTTTTTGTGGCTAGGCAGTCTGAGTTTGGGGATCAATTTGCTGGGGTGTGGCAACATCGCATGCGCCGGCACTCCGCCATACACGACACAAAAATAGTATACAATTCAGTTGCTTTGAGGTTCTGGTACGAACAAACGATCCGCTTTGCTGATTGCCTTGCGAATGTCTGTGCAGGGCGTTTGAACAGTGCTTACAGTTTCATCACGCGCAACCGCCAGTGTCCAGATTCAACTTCTGCCACAGCTACGCGAAGTCCCAGACCTTCAAGGGCCGCAATGAGCGGTCCGGTTCGATGTGGAACATGAACTTCGCACAGTGTTCCGCGAGGGGACTCGTCGACCAGTTTCAGAATTTCGTGTCTTGGATGAAATCCCTTCCGAATCGCATCGCGGGCATCAATGATCAGGTGTACATCCTCACGTTTGACTGTCAACAGATCCATCATGTCCATGTCGAACTCTCCTTCTTGGAATTACGCGCGGTGCTTGCTTAACATTTCTTGTTTTGCGGCACTGTACAGCGCTGCCATGCCGCCATAGAGCGTATAGAAAAAGGCGTCTGGCGCGTCGAGAGAGAACGAGTTGTAATTTCTCGGATCCATGCTGAGCGCGAACTCAAACAGCTTGGCGCTGTCGTATGCGTAAAAGCAAAAATTCGTATAATCAAATGCGGGCATTTTCTCATAAATGGTGACAATATCCGACGAGTACGTCGGGATATCTTGTGCGGCTTTATCAATCATTTTTACGGCATCCACAAGGTCGACTGAGATCCGGATGGTCTTATCATTCACGATGTCTATTTTCGCCACAGCAATCTCCTTTTGCGCCTGTTTAATGTCTAATTCGAAATAACGGCGCAGATGATTATTTGTCCTGCAGATCGTGGCGCGAAAGCGCCATGCCACCGTCTAATAAGTGAAGACATGAACGCCTTCCCGCAGTGCCTCCTGATAGGCGGCCAGAGAGATCATCTTGTCTTTCGTCGGTTCTTGTGGCCGAATCTGAAGATATCCGTCGTCTGCCACGTCCGGATTCGCAGCGCCAAGTAACATTCCTTCTTCTACGAGCGAGGCAATCACAGACAGCCCCCACCATAGTGACGGATCAACTGCACCGTCAACGCCAGCCATTTCCTTGACGCGAAACACCCATTCATACGGCATGTGGGCTAAATTGACCACATGCCGCAATTTTTGGTCCTGCTTAATGACAAAAACGCGGCGATAGCCGTGTGGCACGTGGCCTACTGGCAGCCACTCGATGCTGGCTGTCATGCGCCGACACGACCTATGCGAATGCGAAAGGTCTCGGGTCCGCGCTCGATGTACTCCCACGAGAAAATTTCTGAACGTTCCAATTCAAACTGATAACGCAGCGGTTGTGGATCGTGGTCATTGACCAGGAGCATCGCTTCTCCTGGTTTCAGGCTGTCAAATGTTTCAAAGATCACCTTGTGTTTCTGGTGCGGAGGATATTCTGTCGCATTGACTGTCGCTTGGAACTCACTCATGGGTAAACCCCTCCTGAATACAAAGTTGACTTCACAACTCGCATTTTACGTCACCTGGTGGACCAGGATCGTGATTCATATCACACAAGGATATTTTGGATAGAAGTGGCGTCACAAAGTTTCAGCTCTGGTGAATGTTTGGGCATGCGGCGACACTCACACAGGAGATGAATATGCGCGCGGAGGCAGGACACATGAAGAGGTTGCGGCAGACGCTGGCGAGTGATAAGCGGATCGTGATTTCGAAGGTGTTTGAAGCCTATACGACAACCCGCGTGTTGGTGATGGAGTGGATCGAGGGAACAAGTATCCGGGACACTGCACAACTTCAAGTTTGGCGTGTGGATCGACAGGCTGTTCGGGATGCCTTGCTGGGTGCATACGTAAAACAGCGCTTGGTGACGGGGTTTGTCCATCTGGATCCGCATCCTGGAAATCTGGCCATACTTCCTGACGGAAACCTGGCCTTGCTCGATTTTGGCATGGTCGCAGAGTATACCTCAGACGAGCGGGCCGCATTTCGCGCTCTGTTGCAGTGCGCATTTTTGCGAGACATGGATGGTGCGGTGAGAATCCTGCAGAGCCTCGAATTTCTGCAATCCACATCGAATGCGGAAGAACTGGCCCGAGGGCTGCAGGGGATAAGTAAACACTTCACTGCCGCAGATCTTCGCAATTTGATTCAGAAACATGGTTTTCGGTTGGAAGCGAGGTATATGCTGTTGATCCGTTGTCTGGGAATGATAAAGACGGCAATGACCACATTGACACCAGATGAAACCAATTGGACTGAAGTCCTGTCTGAGCATGTGTTTCCCATCATGTTATCCGAAGCGAATGGCTCACAGATGTGGTTTGCCTGACAATTCTGGTGCTGATTCTGGCATCTGTGGTCGCTGAGCTGACAAGAGTACGACCTCGTAGTGCATCGTGAACCCGTTTGGGTGTCCCTGGTCGATTGCGTTTATCATTTCCTCCTTGATGTCTTCTGGCGCGTAATCAAGCAGATGGAACAATTCACTGAAAAAATCCAGCACCGCCTGACCGTTTTCAAAGTGAAAGGGCAATCGGGTGCGCACCTCTTTGAGCTTCTCAAAACCGGCTGCGGCCATGGCATTTGGCAACATCTCCGCCTGCGTGAATTTGCTTAGAAAGGGTTTGGCCATCATGGCCATATCTCCGAGAACGAGCGTGGTGACATCGAAGAATTCTTCCCATGTCTGTCTTCCAGGCACAGTGAAAAAAACCGTTCCACCAGGGCGAACTACTTCATACACTTCGCGCATGCTGTCAAAAGGACGCGGAAAAAACGGAAATGCGAGATTGCATAGAACCAGATCGTACCCTTTACGCTCAAGATCGATCTTTTCTACGCTCATGGTCCGAAAATCGATATTGCTGAGGTTTTGTTTTGCGGCCTCTTCTTTTCCCAGTGCGATCATCACATCGGATGAATCCACGGCAGTCACTATAAACTGTGGGTACTGGGCCGCGATGGACAAACCCAACACACCTGGGCCGCAGCCAAGGTCGAGTACGTCGCGACGGGTGGACGCTGTTTCATTCTGAGCGACGTGTGACAGGATGACTTTTGCAACGCGCGGGGAGATCCGTCGCCCAACCGTATTTTTGTATAGAATGCTTCCTTCCTCGGATTTGAAGTTTGGAATGTGCATATCAGGTTACCTCCTGGTTAATCAGAGTCTGTAACATAGGACGCAGGGATCAGCCCCTGAAATTCATGGGGCTCTGTTTAGCACTGCATTTAAACCATATCGAGATTGAGTCAGATCGGGTGTGCGCTGCATCACGTTTCGCGGGACTGTCGGTGGCGGATTGCCAAAGGGGAATCGGCGTGTGATAAAACACACACCTTTGGATGAAGAGGCGTGTCAGAATCAGGATGAACGATCTCTCATTTGAACAGGGTAAGAGACTCACAATACACCGCACACCGCGAGTGCAAACCTTCGTTTTGGACAGAAGAATCGGCGCCAGAGCTGCCATCCCTTGTGGAGGATCACATCGAGGTATGCAAGATGCTTGAGACTGTGACGTGAACATCGAATCAAAATGGATTGCGAAAGAGACATGGCCCAGGGGCTAGCTATATCGTCGCTCTGATTTATCAATTGGATAGTCGTTTGCGCTCATGTCCCGGCGCCGCATAAGTCCTTCGTCGTCGAACTCCCAGTGCTCATTTCCGTGAGTGCGCATCCACTGATCGGTGTCTGCGTCGCGCCACTCGTATTCAAAGCGCACGGAGATACGATTGTCAGTATAACACCAAAGCTCCTTCATCAATTTGTAGTCGAGTTCTTTGGCCCATTTGCGCCGCAGGAATTCTTTGATCGCCTCTCTCCCTTTAAAAAATTCAGTGCGGTTTCTCCACTCAGAGTCTGGTGTGTATGCCAAAGCGACAATTTCGGGGTCGCGGGTATTCCAGGCGTTTTCTGCCGCTTTGACTTTGGCGCGCGCGGTTTCCTCTGTAAAGGGAGGTTTGATGGGTGACGACATTCTGATCGCTCCTTTGGATTCATTTGATTTTTATGATACTTGAGTTGACGATTGGTCGCCAGAATCGACGCATCACTTTATGACAAAGTGTGCAGGATTTAAATCTCATTGTCCAGGCCATCTTTCTTTTTACAAACTGCCGGCATAAATACTTTGAAATCGTGATTAAATAGGAAATTATTCCCATGGATGGAATCCATGGTCACAGAGGAGGCTGCATTTCTGGCGATTTATCTGCCAGATGACCATCAATGGATAAGTCTTGGCACAATGAAGAATGCGCGTAATGTGCCGTTTCTTCCGAATTTGCCGAGTGAAGAGATTTTTACGGCGCCGCATCGAACAGGGGTGAACGGAATACTTCGAAGCACGATGCCCCTGGCGTACGGCGGAACGCTGATCGAAAACATCCAGTTGACGTTTGCCAAAGGAAGAATCGTAGATTACACTGCGGCTACGGGCTTTGAGGTTTTAAAAGGAATTATTGACACGGACGAATGCTCTCACTACCTTGGCGAGGTTGCCTTGGTTCCCATCACGTCTCCTGTCATTTCGCGATTGGAAATGTGTAACCCACAAGTATCGTAGATGGCCAGCATATGGATCCAGAAGAGCTTGTGATGCGTGGATTGAATCAAAGTGTGGCGCATGTCGATTTTATAGTTGGTTCGAGTGAATTAAATGTCGATAGCGAGACAATGGACGGACGGCGAGTGCCCATCCTGCACGCAGGGAAATGGGTTTTAGCGGGTGAATCCAGTAACTCGTAGGTTTGTGAAAGAAGGAATGTGATTGATCCGCTCATTTTTTCATGCTTTTGCGTTTCGCGATTATCGATGGCTATGGTTGCTTACGACACTGACCAATTCTGCATCTTGGACGTTTACACTTGTGGTCACATGGCAAGCCTACGCGCTCACGCACTCTTCTTCGTGGTCTGGCGCTGTCATGTTTGCGACACTCATTCCCAACATTGTGGGGGCGCCGATTGCCGGTGTATTGGCAGACGTCATGGATCGAAGGATACTCTTGGTCGCGGCGTGTGGGATTGAAATTGTGATCACTGTCTTGCTCAGCGTTTTGTCGCGATTCCATTTGGAGACGCCTGCCGTGCTTGTGATCTTGTCCTTGCTCTTTGGATTGGCGTCAAGCGGCTTGAGTGTCATGCTCAGTTCTCTTGTTCCGTCTGTTGTGCCGCAAGAGACGTTATTCAACGCGTTGTCCTTACAGGCTGTGGCACAAAGGGGCACCGAATTTGTCGGACCAGCGCTTGCAAGCCCTCTGCTGATCTTATTCGGCCCAGGCATGGCCTACTTGCTAGCCACCTTCTTTTATGCATTTGCCGGGACACTTGTCTTTTTTCTCGCGAACGTGCACATTGAGAGCCTGACTGACGGGGATTTGCGGAGGCTTACGATTTTCGCCCCGTTCCTTGATGGCTTCATCTATGTTCGCAAGAATCCCACGATCGGTCTCATGGTGTCGCTTGTAGGGTTTCACTGTGCCCTGACAATGGCGTATATGGGCATGTTGCCACAATTCGTAAAAACATCCCTGCATGGCTCGACCGCCTTTTATGGTTTGGTTGTGAGTGCGATCGGGCTTGGATCGATTTTTGGAACGCTTCTTTTGGCGGGTGTAAAAGGTGTCCGGCTTCGAGGGGGATTGTACTGGGTGACAGCGGTCATCAGTGGTGCATCTTTAACGCTTTTTGCACTGAGCAAAACGCCTGTACTGGCGATGCTGGCAATCATCTTGGTAGGCGCATCGCAGGCGATTTTTATGACGCTTAGTCTTGGATACATTCAGCACATGTCGGTGAAGCAGATGACAGGACGAGTGACCAGCCTTTATTTAGTGTTAGCTGGCGGATTCATGTCATTGGCAAATTTGGGGTATGGCACATTGAGCAATGTTATCGCACCAGAGTGGATCATGCGTTCCACTGGCGTTTTGTTTATGCTCATCGTTGGCATCTATGGACTCTTCTCCGCACAGTTTCGAACCGTTTCGAGATTTGGCACCTTTTTGTCGCACGATAACGACATGCAATCCGTTCGTGGATAAAGCTCGATTCGGAGACTAGCTACACCACCTGAACGGTTCCGCGCAATGAAACAGCAATCACGCCGCGCCGCTCTATAAACTGGCGCATTGCGTTGATCGCTGAACATGCAAGATTTTTTCGATGGGTTCCATATTTTTCAGGCACACCCTGCATCGTCACGAATGCCGCACGGTATGTGCGATCCAGGGCGACTGGCTGATCATTGACAAAGAGATTCTGGATGCGCGTTCCCGCAGGGTTTTCAATTTTGATAAACATTCTCAGGCCAAGGCAGCGTTTTACATAGCCGCCCATCTGACCGTACGGATTACGGGCAAACGTCTTTTCTAAATTCTCCTCCAACATTTCCATCAGTTCCCGCCCCGTGATCTCGACGGTTGAAACAGGGGGATTGGCGGGAATGATGTTCCACAGGTCATTGAGTGTAATCGGACCCGGCGGAATGGGCACCCCGTAACGCCAGCCGTTCGAGAACGCGAGTTCTGTCCCTGAAACCTCAAGAATGGACTCTAACAGCAGGTTGTCCATTGTCGTCTCGAGTTGTGCGTAGCGGTGGAGCGCGGTTTCTGTCTGCCCCACGATCGTTTGGAGCATTTCTTGATGCGGCAAAAGTGCCTGCTCAACGAGAGCTGCCACCTCGCGATCGGGCGGGATGCTCTGCGCCACTTCAATGAGCGTGTGGCGATAATCGATTATTTTTCCGTCCTCCACCTCCAGCTCCAACCGCCCCATAAAAGACCCGTGACAGCCGGATTGGATGAGGATGGTATTGTTGATGATGACAGGTTGATAGAGTCGGTTGTGCGTGTGGGCGCTGAGCAAGACATCAATGCCGTCGATCTCAGCTGCCATCTCTGCCTCAAGTGGAAATCCGAGGTGAGAGAGGACAAGGATGAGATCGACCTGCTCTTTATTTCGCAGCGCGGCAATTTGGGCTGGCAATTCATCTTTGCCCATCGTAAATGTGACACCCGTTGAAAAATGAGGGGGCATCGTCTTGTCGATGATGTGACAGGCGATTCCGATGATGCCGATCTTTAGCCCCGCCCGCTCGACCACGGTATGGGGTGGAAAGACAAGTTGGTTGCTTTCTTTGGCGTAGCAGTTGTTTGCAAGGACGGGATAGTGAAGCCGCTCTGACAGTTTTTGAAATTGGCTTGGACCGTAGGCGAAATCCCAGTGTGCCGTCATTCCGTCCATCAAAAGTGAATTGAGAATCGGGATGAGCGCTTCTCCTTTGCTCGCGACTGCGGGGTAGGTACCGTGAAACGTGTCGCCGTTGTCAAGGACAAGCACCCCGCCTGGATTTTGCGCTCGCGCTTCGTGAATCAGCGTGGCAATCCTGGCGTAGCTCCGACATTTCGATAATGTTCGTTGCCGGAATCTTCAAGGAACATTTCTGGGTGAAGGTCAATGTATGCATGGATATCGTTTAATTGCAAAATGGTAAGGCGGGTAGTTTTGCTCATTTCATTGTCCCTTCGAATGAAATTGTCAAGCGGTCATAGGTCAGGTAATGGAAGCTAGACCTAATTTGTCCTCGAAGGAGAAAATTACACATGGATTGCGCGTGGATGTTCGTTCTTATATACTGCATAATACAGTATGGTGTCTCGTTGCTTGTGCTGATCCATGACAATGGAGGCGGAGTGCAAAACCAAGCATCATGGAGGGTATGCAATGATTCATCCAGGATTGTGGCAAATTCGCCACGCAGAAAAGGGTTGGTATCGCTGGCTGGTGTTTGCAACCGCCGTGACGGGTACGTTCATGGTGAATGTGGATAGCAGCGTGATGAACGTAGCCTTGCCTGTCTTAGAGCGGGAATTTCACGCCGGCCCACAGGTGTTGCAGTGGGTGATTTCTGCATATCTACTGGTGATCACGGGGATTTTGCCGATTGTCGGAAGTCTGTCTGATCGATTGAATCGAAAACGTGTGTTCATCACAGGGGTTGTCATTTTTACGGGCGGGTCGATACTCTGTGCGTTCTCGGACAGTATCGAGCAACTCATCCTGTTTCGCGTTGTCCAATCGATAGGCGGCTCAATCATCATGGGAAATGTCATGTCGATTGTTTCCTATATCTTTCCATCTAGGCAGCGCGGACGCCCGCTTGGATTGGTTGGAAGCGTTGTGGCGGCGGGAACGATCGTCGGGCCCTCTATCGGTGGCTTGCTCATTGCGGCATACGGGTGGCGCTCGATTTTCTGGGTGAATGTTCCGATTGGGGTCCTGTCGGTTGTCGCATCTGTTTTTGTCATGATGCCGATTCGCTCCGATAAACCTGCGCGGAAGTTTGATGTTATTGGCTCGATTTTGTTTTTTGTGGGGATTGTCAGTCTCATGCTTTTTGTCTCTGAAGGACAGACCTGGGGCTGGATGACTCTTCGGAGTTTGGGGACATTCTTATTGAGTGCCATAATGTTGTCAGCCTTTGTATGGCAGGAGGTAACGTCGAAGAGCCCTGTGATTGAATTGTCGCTGTTTCGTTTGCCGAGATTTGTGCTCGGAAATCTAACGGGCTTTTTGTCCTATGTAATGATGATGTTTCCAAGTTTTCTTTTGCCACTTTATATGCATGATGTGCTGCGTATCCAAACGGTGCACATTGGTCTTTTACTCACGCCGCAGGCGATCAGCATGATTCTGTTTTCACCTGTCGGAGGCTTTCTTGCGGATCGAATTGGCACGAGTTGGCCTGCGGCCATCGGACTGTTTTTTGGCACACTCGGATTGATACTCATGGCGTTTTTGGATGCGACCTCGTCTTACACGGACATTGTGGTGGCCTTGTCTGTGTTTGGACTGGGGATGGGGCTCTTCACGTCCCCCAATAATGTGTCTGTCCTTGAGAGTGTGCCGATTGAAAAGTCGGGACTAACCGGGAGTCTGATCGCGACGGTCAGAAACTTCGGCCGCGTTGCGGGTGTGTCAGTCACCGTATTGTTTCTGCAATTATCAGGGAATGATTTGCAATCAAGCGATGGCTTTGCACACGCGTCTTCCTTTGCATTTCGAATGGGGGTGATCATTGGGATCATAGGCACGGTGTTGACGGTGACACGGTTTCTGGTGCATGCAAAGAAATGGAGTGTCGCGCATGAACCAAGTCGCTGAATGAATCGCGGTAACATGTCGCTATCTGCTGTTGCGGGCGGATTGCAGTACTCTTAAAGCACATCATTCCATCCTGGAGGGATTGACATGGCAAAGTTGGCATTTTGGATTACTGCAGGACCAGAACTTGAGGCAAAGGCGCTCTCTGGCATCGTATTGGCCAGTCGTTTGAAGAAGAATCGCGGGCAGGATGTGGAGGTTTATTTCTTTGGACCGGGTGTCGAACTGGTCGGCAAGCCGAGCCCAAAAGTGGCAGAGGCGCTCGCGATGCTCCGTGATGCAGAAGTGCACGGTGGGTATTGCCCATTTAATGCAGAGCAATTTGGCGTTGAGGAGGCAGTGTCTGGCGCGGGTTTACACGGTGAGGCGGCCGGAGAAGCGCTCATTCGATTGGTGGAAGATGGGTATCAGGTTGTCGGCTATTAAATGATGAGAAACGATGACACACGGAGGCCGACATGAAATTTAAATTCAGGATTTACTCGGATTACATCTGACCATTTTGCTACATCGGCAACGGGATTGTCGAGGCGTTAAAAAAGGAATTTGAGATTGAAGACGAATGGGTCAGCTACGAGATTCATCCAGAGACGCCAAAAGAAGGTGTGCGTCTTGAGGAGCGATTTTCGGTTGCGTCTTTGGAGCAAATGCAGCGAAGGCTCAGAGAGTCGGGGAGAGCGTTTGAACTCTCTTTTGGGAACTTGGAACTTTTGTCAAACTCAAGGTTGGCGCTTATGGCCAGTGAGTATGCGCGTGATCAAGGTGTGTTCCATGATTTCCACCGGCGAATCTTTGACGCGTATTTTCGCGCGTGTGAAGATATCGGGAACATGGAGGTTTTGCTCCACATCGCTGATCAGTGTGGTCTGATGCAAAATGAGCTGCAAGCTGCACTGTTGGACCTGCGATATATGCCGAGACTTGAGCAGGCCCTACGTGAAGGCGAACAATATGGTGTGACCGGAACACCGACGTTCATCATCAATGACACGTATAAGGTGGTGGGGGCGCAACCTTTTGAGGTATTTCGCAACGCTCTCCATAAAATTTCGGAAGGGCATGTGGAGTGAAAGTTGTGACAAATGAATGTGTCGCGACGCACCGAGGCGGGTGTGTCGCGACATTTTTTGGGGTTGCACGGTAAATAAACATGTATTAATATAAATGTATGTTTATATAATCGGATCGATCAAAAAAGATGAATCGCGAAGGTGAACAATAAGGTGAAGGATGTCTTTAAAGCACTTGCAGATCCCAATCGTTTAAAAATCGTCGAATGCTTATCTTCGATGTGTCAGAGCGTAAACGATATCGCAGAGCAGGCAGGACTTTCCCAACCGCTCACGTCACATCATTTAAAGACATTGCGCAGCGTGGGAATCGTACGCCTTGAGGGAACTTATGCGACGACGCGATTTTATTGTTTAACAGATGAAACGATTCTCGAAGTGATTCGACTGTGTAGGCAGTTTCTTTTAAATCGTGAAAAAGCATGATTAACAGGAGGGGCAGATGTTGATGGATCACAGTTTGTTAAATGAGCAGCAAACCCACTGGGAACAATCCTTTGCGAAAAATAGCGAGATGTTCGGAGAACAACCGAGTCTGGCTGCTCTGCGAGCAACCGAAATTCTCAAGGCTCGCGGTGGGAAGGATATCTTGGAACTCGGTGCAGGACAAGGGCGGGACACTTTACATTTTGCCCGAAATGGAGTTCATGTTCACGTTTTGGAGTACACTCGTGAAGGGGTCGAACATATCGAGAAAAAAGCGGAAGAATACGGTTTGAATGATATGATTACAGTGACTCAGCATGACGTGAGGGAACCATTCCCACTTCCCGAGAATTCTCTAGATGGTTGTTATTCACACATGCTGTATTGCATGGCACTTACCTCGGAGGAATTGGTGAAGTTGAATCATCATGTTCACAATGTCATTCGTCCTGGAGCTTATAACCTATACACAGTCAGGCATAAAGGGGACGTCCATTATGGGAAAGGTATTCACCGAGGTGAAGATCTGTACGAAATGGGTGGATTTATCGTTCATTTTTTTGATCGCGTCAAGGTGGAAAATTTGACGGATGGATATCGCTTGGTAGATGTTCATGAGTTCGAGGAGGGCGGTCTCCCCCGACGCTTGTATCAAGTTACACTCGAAAAATTGGCGTAGATGATTCATTTTGTTTGGCTTGAATTTGTTCATAGGAGGCCATCATGAGTAGAATCAAGGAAGTGCAGCAAAACGTTGAAGAGTATTACTCGCAGATTGACTGGGAGCCAGTGATTGAACGTACATGGGTGGAATCGTATCTCAATGTGCTGCATTTCAATAAACGTACGGATGAACAGATTGATGCTTGGGAAGACATTCATGCACTGATCTCTTACATCGATCGCACGACTTATTCGAGTGTCTCTGATCTCTTATGGTGGGACTATAGCGTTGCGCTTGAGTGGATTAATGATCACATTTGGATGCCAGATCGTTTTGATTTGACGCTTGAAAATGCTAGGCGAATGCTGGGTCGCTGGCTAGATTTTTATAGTTACCTCTTTAAAGCGTGGGATTCTAAGATCGATCTAAGCCCAATTGAGTACGCGTATTTTAAGATTTGTAGCGGAAGTAAGCTCAAATTGGTGAAAAAAATCCCTTATACGGGAGATGAGTTCTGGTTAGGAACAACAAGAGTAGGCAGTGATTTGATTGTCGATTTCACGATGGCAGAGTTTTGGTTGATCTTGGCATACCACAAGTTGGGTGAATCCTGGGACAAGCTTGAAGAAGAATTGAAGGGTGTGCCGAGCGTGCGAGAAAAACGAAAACGGCTGAGTCTTTTATGGGAGAAGCTTGAACTTGCGGGGTATCGTCAAAATCCGATTGATCTTGTGCGGGGACATGTGAAATTCGGGGATCTGGAGGATGCGGAGAAATGGTTTTATTGGAAGAGAATCCCACAACAGTAACCAAGGGTAGGTTTTCGGATGACAATTTTATGTGTGGAAATTGACGAGAGCGTGGATGTGTATGTAAAATAGACCGTGATGTTAGCACTCTCTTGTGTTGAGTGCTAACGCGTGGCGCAACTGCCATCGCATATTCAAGTGTTATGTTTATCCAAGTGCTGTGGTTATTAATGAAAGGAGCCATGATCATGCAAAAGACAGAATTTAAAGCAGAGTCGAAGCGGCTGCTCGAAATGATGATTCACTCGATTTATTCCAATCGTGAGATTTTCCTCAGGGAATTGATTTCAAATGCGAGTGACGCGATCGACAAGATTTACTATAAAGCGCTGACGGACAGCAACCTCACCTTTGAGAAGGGAAATTACTACATAAAAATCGGGGTGGATAAACCAACTCGCACGCTGTCCATTTTGGACACGGGCATTGGCATGACGCGGGAAGAACTGGAGAACAACCTGGGTGTGATCGCGCAGAGTGGCTCACTTTCTTTTAAACGCGAAAATGAAGCGAAAGACGGGCACGATATCATTGGGCAGTTCGGCGTAGGTTTTTATTCTGCGTTTATGGTTGCGGATGAAGTCACAGTGATTACCCGTGCGCTTGGAAGTGACACGGCCTATGTCTGGAAGTCTTCTGGTGCAGATGGATACACGATTGAGCCGGGGCAAAAAGACGCCGTCGGCACAGAGATTCTTTTAAAGATCAAAGAGCGTACAGAAGATGATAACTTCGACGAGTATCTTGATGAGTACCGTTTGCGCTCGATCATTAAAAAATACTCTGATTTCATCCGCTACCCAATCAAAATGGACGTGACGAGACAGAGGCCCAAAGAGGGTAGCGAAGGTGAATTCGAAGATTACACGGAAGAACAAACGATCAACAGCATGGTGCCCATTTGGAGAAAGAACAAAAATGAGCTTACCAATGAGGATTATGAAGCGTTCTACATGGAGAAACACTACGGCTTTGACAAGCCGATAAAGCATATGCACATTCGCGTCGACGGCGCTGTGAGCTATAACGCCATTTTGTATCTGCCGGAGACGACCCCTTTTGACTTTTACACAAAGGAATATGAAAAGGGCCTGGAGCTTTATTCAAACGGTGTGCTTATCATGAGCAAGTGTCCCGATTTGTTGCCGGATTATTATCGTTTCGTCAAGGGAATGGTTGACTCAGAGGATCTGTCGCTCAACATTTCGCGGGAGATTCTGCAGCAAGATCGGCAACTCCAGTTGATCGCCAAAAACATCAAGAATAAAATTACGAGTCAACTGCAGAACATGTTAAACGATGAGAGAGAGAAGTATGAGGTGTTTTACAAGGCGTTTGGCACACAGTTGAAGTATGGCGTATACAGTGACTATGGAAGCAACAAAGACACGCTCCAGGATCTTTTGCTGTTTTACTCCTTAAAAGAAAAGAAAATGATTACGCTGGATGAATACGTCTCGAGCATGCCGGAAGGGCAGAAGTACATTTATTATGCGACAGGCGAAACGTATGAGAGAATCGAGAAATTGCCGCAGACGGAGCTTGTGGTGGACAAAGGGTACGATATTCTTTGCTTTATTGAAGAAATAGACGAATTTGCAATCAAAATGTTGATGAACTATAAGGAAAAAGAGTTCAAGTCGGTCGCGAGCGGCGATTTGGGAATCGAAGCGGACGAGGACAAGGAACAGACGGAACAAGAGGCGCAAGAGAATAAGGCGCTGTTTGACGAGATGAAAAAAATTCTTGGCGACAAGGTCAAAGAGGTCCGTATCTCCAAGCGGCTCAAAAACCATCCGGTTTGTCTCACGGCGGACGGTGATTTGACGATTGAAATGGAAAAAGTGCTGAATGCGATGCCGAACAGCCAACAAGTGAAAGCGGAAAAGGTGCTGGAAATCAACAGCAACCACAGTGTGTTTCAATCACTGCGCGCGGCGCTTGAACAGGATCAGGAGAAATTGAGTCTTTATACCAACCTGCTCTATCATCAAGCGTTGCTCATTGAGGGACTGCCCATTCAGGATCCAGTGGACTTTACAAATGACATTTGCAAGATCATGGTATGAGCTAATTTCATAGAATCGCGCTAATCTATCGTCCTTGGGTGAAAATCCAGGGACGATGGTTTTAAAAAAGCGGGAATCATCACTTGGAAAAAGGAGGAGTGGGGGCTGTTCATCGCGAACGTCTATCATACGTATGCGAGGTTGCCGGCACTTAAGGATGAGTTGCAAAGGGCGGGATTGTAGCAGAGGGCAGTTTGTAGATGGAATGCTTAGCGCTGCGTGTCGCGAGAGTCAAATGATTGGTCATGCCTGAAGGAGTGATTTTATTGAAATCTTTTAGCGATGTAAAGCCATTTATTCTGCACGCTGACGAGATGGTGCAGCGCTTTTCCGTTCAGTATTTTGACGAGGCGAAGTATTGGGGAGAGGATCTCTTGCCGCTGATCTTACAAGCCGTAAACACGGCTTTGGCGGATGCGAGAAGATTGCTTCTTGCCATCTCACGGAACTTTCTCCAGTCGGAGATGACTCTAAAAGAGATGATGTCTATGATTGATCATTACCCCAAAGAGCAGTATTTAATTAAAAGATCCATGCTAAACGCACCGGCGCCGCTTTTAGGTCGGTTTGAGCAGAATAGCGACTTGGCATGGTCTCCATCAGAGTACAAGATGTTGGAGCAGCGCGTTCATCTCGCCGAATTGGACACAGACCGATTGTTTAAGCGGTTGCTCGAGTATAGCGAGGAAGGCAGAGGTCGTTATGCGAACGAATTTGATTATGATTTTGGGCTCTATCTCTCGCGCGAATTGGCAAATCGACCGGATTTGTCAAAGAGAGTGATTCGTCAGTACTTGGAAGTTGATTATCCCGAAGATTATGACGGATATGACGATATCTATGCATGTGAACTCGCAGGTCTTTTGCGTATGGAAGAATATATTCCACAATTGATAAAGTATCTTCATTCTGATGCGGATCTGCTTCTTGAAAAGGCCGCTGTCGCGCTCACGCGAATTGGAACGCTAGATGTGATCCGGGCGATTCAGCGTGAGTTTCAAAGTGCGGATTGGAGTTTTCGTCTCTTTGCGGGTGGAGTTTTGGGAACGATTAAGCATCCTGTGGCGGAGCAAACAATGCTTCAGCTCATACAGTCAGAGAGCGATGATTCAATTCGAACGATTTTGGCGGCAAACCTATGCAATATCCTTTCTGTGGAAGGAATCCCCATCATAAAACAGGTCATCGCGGATGGTTATGATGAAATGATGTTAGACTTGCGGGAGCCGCTCTACTGTAGCACAGTCATAAACGGTATCGTCTTGCCTGAAGGGGAGGCGTGGCATCGTGAACTGCTGGAAAACGAGCGAGCATTTCGAGAGCGAGTAGCCGCTGAATCTGTTCTAAGCATGAGCGGTACAAAATCAAAACCTATGATTAAAGTGAAAGTCGGCCGCAACGAACCATGCCCCTGTGGAAGTGGGAAAAAATATAAAAAATGCTGTGGTTTTGGAGCGTGAGTTCAAAGTGATAAGGAGGTGCAGCAGTTATAAACAGCTCTAAAATGGCGCATCAAGTGAGTAATTTTGTCCGAGAGGTTCGCAAGCAACATGTGGGCAAGGGGCCAGAGCATATCACCACGCGATTTTTAGATGCCTGGGCGATTTGTGAGCTCAAGGGCAATCTCACAACCGTTGAGCGGTTTGCCGTCAATACGGAGGAAGGCAGGAGAATGGTTCGCGAACTGCGGACGACATACATCAAAAAGGTGTACGAGGATGCGGCGACACGCTCGGAAATCGAACGGATTGTCGGGGCTAAGCTCGTCACGCTATTGAGTGACTTTGATGTGGAATTGGATCTCGCGGTCACTGTTTTCGTCTTTGATCGCCCGCTTTTGGTTGTCGGATCTGATGAAGTTTGATATTCTCATAGGTAGATAGCTTATGGATTGGCAAAAAGTACACGAGGTGCTTTGAACTACTCCGCAAAAGCAAATGTCTCATCGCAGTTCGGCGAGGGATCTTTGAATTTGGGGGGTATTTTTATTTCTTTCATAACTGATTTGATAAGGGGACGTCAAGGGATGGGCGATGTTCAATTCAATCTTGATGGAGAACTGCGGCAAGCTCAAGAAGGTATGCGGATTCTTGATTACCTGATCGATCAAGGCATTGAGCACCCGCATATCTGCTACTCTGAGGTGCTGGGACCGATTCAGAGTTGCGATACGTGTATGTGCGAAGTGGACGGACAAACGGTACGGGCTTGTGCGACGGTTTTAAAGAATGGCATGACGGTGCGCCTTGCCTCCGCGCAAGCAAAAGAGGCGCAGCGCGATGCGATGGATCGCATCTTGGAAAATCACTTGTTGTACTGTACGGTTTGCGATAACAACAACGGAAATTGCCGCGTCCACAACACGGCAGAAATGCTGGACGTGAGTCACCAAACTCGCCCATTCCGCTCCAAAGGGTACGACGTGGATATGTCGAATCCATTTTATCGCTATGATCCGGATCAGTGCATTCTCTGTGGCCGTTGTGTGGAGGCATGCCAGGATCTGCAGGTCAATGAGACACTCAGCATCTCGTGGGAAGACGACATGCCGCGCGTGTTGTGGGACGGCGGAAAACCGATCAATGATTCATCATGCGTGTCCTGTGGCCACTGTGTCACGGTGTGTCCCTGCAATGCGCTGATGGAAAAGTCCATGCTTGGTGAAGCAGGATACATGACAGGGATGTCAGATGACCTGTTAAAACCGATGATCCAACTGGTTAAAGAGGTAGAGCCTGATTATAAGACCATTTTTGCGGTGTCCGAAGTTGAGGCGGCCATGCGCGAAACGCGGACGAAAAAGACGAAAACCGTTTGTACATTTTGTGGTGTCGGCTGCAGTTTTGAAGTATGGACGAAGGGGCGCGAAATCCTCAAGATTGAGCCAGTGGAACAGGCGCCTGTCAACAGCATTTCAACATGCATCAAGGGCAAGTTTGGCTGGGATTTTGTGAACTCAAGGCAGCGTCTCACTTCACCCTTGATTCGCAAGGGGGATGAGTTTGTCGAGGCGTCCTGGGACGAGGCGCTTGACTTGGTCGCTGCGAAGATGGGACAGATCAGGGATACACATGGATCGAATGCGCTTGGCTTTATCTCATCATCCAAAATGACGAATGAAGAGAATTACCTGATGCAGAAGTTAGCGCGACAGGTGTTTGGCACAAACAATGTGGATAACTGCTCGCGCTACTGTCAGTCGCCTGCCTCTTGGGGGCTTCAGCAGACGGGCGGAATTGGCGGCGATTCAGGCACGATCCAGGATATTGCAGACGCGGGATTGGTCATTCTGGTGGGCTGTTCTCCAGCAGAGGGCCATCCAGTGCTGGCAACGCGCATCAAGCGCGCTCACAAATTGCATGGACAAAAACTTGTCACGTTCGATCTTCGGAAACACGAGATGGCGGAGCGCTCAGATCTTTTCGTGCGCCCAAGACAAGGCACGGATTATGTCTGGCTGGCGGCCGTGACGAAGTATATCATTGAACAGGGTTGGCATGACGAAGCGTTTATTCGGCAACACGTCAACGGCTATGAAGCGTATTTGGAGTTGTTGCAGCCATTCACACTCGATTTCGCCGAGAAGGAGACGGGCATCCCCAAAGAAACACTCATTCAGGTTGCCACGATGATTCATGAGGCGGATGGAACGGCAATTTGTTGGGGCATGGGCGTTACGCAAAACGTGGCGGGATCGCATACGTCAGGAGCGATTGCGAATCTGCTGCTCGTGACAGGCAACATGGCGCGCAAAGGCGCTGGCGCTTTTCCGCTGCGCGGACACAACAATGTCCAGGGCGCGAGTGACATGGGAACGATGCCGAATATTTTCCCGGGCTATCAGCCTGTCACAGATGGCGAAATCAGGGCGAAGTTTGAAAAAGCGTACGGGGTTTCGATCCAGGCGCAACCAGGGTATGACAACATTCAAATGCTAGAAGCGGTCGAGCGCGGCGAACTCAAAGGAATGTATATCGCCGGAGAAGACATGGCGTGGGTTGACGCGAACTCAAATCACACGCAAGAGATGCTTAAAAACATCGATTTTCTGGTCGTTCAGGAAATCTTCTTGACGACGACGGCGCAGTTTGCAGACGTGATTCTGCCAGGTGCGCCATCGCTTGAAAAGGATGGAACCTTCACCAACACGGAACGGCGCGTCCAGCGCCTGTATAAGGCGCTTGATCCATTGGGGGACAGCAAACCGGATTGGCAAATCTTCACCGAATTGGCAAAGCGCATGGGATTTGCTTGGAACTACTCGCATCCGCGCGAGATCTTCGCGGAAATGGCAAGCTTGACTCCGTTTTTCTCTGGATGCAATTATGATGTTTTGGAAGGTTGGAGCAGTTTTCACTGGGGATCGCCTGATGGAAAAGATACGCCTGTACTCTATCTGGACGGGTTCAATTTCCCTGACAAAAAGGCGCGTTTTGCATTGTTTGAGTATGTCGCACCTGTAGAGTTTCCCGAGGAGTTTGATTTGACGCTTGACAATGGGCGACTGCTTGAACAGTTTCATGAAGGGAACCTGACGGGCAGGGTGACAGGCATTCAGGCGAAGCTGCCGGAAGTTTTTGTGGAGATTTCGCAGGAACTGGCGAAGCAGCGCGGTGTTGAAACGGGAATGTTTGTGCGTCTTGAATCGCCGTATGGTGCGGTCAAATTAAAAGCGATCGTGACAGATCGCGTGCAAGGGCAGACGGTGTACATGCCGATGCACTCGTCGAGCCACGAAACAGCCGTGAATATGTTGACGGGGAGCATCTTTGATGTGAAGACGCACACGCCAGCCTACAAACAGACGAAGGTGCGAATGCAGGTGTTAAAAGCGAGAGGGGATAGTCCACTGCCCCGCACCAATCCGCGCAATGCTGTGCGAACGCCGCAGGTGGGGGTTCAGGTTGAGCGGAAATGGGCGCGCTCGGACTATCAGCCGATTGCGGATGTCAATGCACCAAACTCGTATAAGGGGGCGCGTTAAATGGCGGCGCCGATTCAGAAGATTGCTCGCACGGTTGATGGGGGACAGGTTACAGATGTTGACGCGCTTAAACCTCTGCTCGCTGTGGTGGCAGATCATCAGGATAGTCTTGAACAAGGATTGCATCTGCTTGGTGAGTTGAGTGACAGCGGCATTCTAGAAGCGTTGACAGCGATGGTTACTGCGAAAGAAAAAATTGCGAAGATCGCAGTTGAGCAGGCGTTGCGTCCGGAAGCTACGACGCTCATCAACAACATGATGAGCGCCTTGGGTGGATTGACAAAAATTGATCCTGAGATGACGGGTACCTTGCTAAACGGACTTGCGCAAGGATTGGAAGATGGAAGGAAATCTGTGCAAAATCAAAAAAAGGTTGGCTTGCTAGATCTCGGCAGGGCGTTAAACGACCCAGACATCAATCGAACCCTCAAATTTGCGATGGGGTTTTTGAAGGGGTTTGGGAAGTCGATGATGGACTAGGGCGCAAGGGCTCTGGAAGGGATTGCAATAAAAGATATGCCACAGTGGCAAAGAGACAAGAGACAACGGAGACGTGAATTAAAAAACCTAAAAGAGAAAGGTGAGAAAGGATAAGGAAACCGCCGCTGAGAATTTGCCCAACGACCAAAAGCATCGCGAGGAGCGCCCCTTTATAGAGATCGGGGCGCTTCGAGCGCCAACGGTATGCAGGAACGAAGAGACGAATGATCAAAAGAAAGAGTCCGATGGCAATTCCGCGATGAAGAAAATCAAAGTATAGGTTAAATCCTACTTGATGATAGGTTTCACTCGGGAGCGGGTAACCACGGAAGCTGTCTGAAATGTTGCTTTTTGCGAGATAGGCACCTACATACATTGCAAGAAAAGTGTATCCTAATGTGAAAAACGACCACCCCATAAAATGGGGGGGGTATTTCGCATGCCCGCAGGTGGAGCGAAACTTCTGACCCAAACGATGGTCTGCGTTGAATTTGCGAGAGCACAACGGTTAGCAGGACGTTTCCCACAAAGGATAAGAGAGAAACGCCAAGCGTAATGGCCAGAATCGCAGGGGAGACGGTTGGCAACAGAACGGCGATTGCGCCGATGACAGACTCTAAAATGACAAAACCCATGCTGATCCAGGCCAACACGCGCACTTCAAGCCATGAGCCGTATCGATGCCATACAGCGATCACAGTGGAGATTAAAAATACGGCGATGAGGAGAACCAAAACACGATGGGCAAATTCAAATAGGGTGTGCTCATTCCAAAGCGTAGGAATAAATTGATCGTTACAGAGTGGCCACTGATGGCCACAGCCCAGTGCGGATCCCGTTTCGGTGTCAACGAATCCTGATACATTGACAAGAAAGAGCCCAATGGATGAACTGAAAGAGAGCCACCAGACGGCATCAAGTCTTTTTTTGGAACCATGTATAGTGATTGCCACCACACCCCTCAGATTATTTCAGTTTTTATTCTGAAGGAGTCGCGTATCGTCTGGGAGTTCCATTTCACCTATTTGCTGCATAGTCCATCTGGATCGTATCGGAGCCGACGTTTGACAGTTCAAGCATCCTCTTTGGACAGTGAAAAACTTTTATCATAAATGATCATCCAGTATCTGATCAATACGTGGGGTGGGGAAAATCTATTTTTGATTTCCTTCTCTTATTGTGATCAGATGGTTTTCTACGTTTTTTACACATGCCATCCTTTGATAACAGCAAAAGTTGTGTCAGAACGACTTTGATATACGAAATGTGCAATACAATGAAATATAGATACGAATCTTAACGTGGAGGTGCGCATATGCGAAAACGGAACTGGATTTTTTGGATAGGCACCGTCATTTGCAGTGCTGCACTGATTGAAACATTCACCCTGAATCATTTCGGGACAGTCAATCCTACTCACTTGATTGCGAAAACCGCGCATCACGCGCGGGAAACGTCACCGTCAATCACAACGGCCGACCGAAAGGGGCAACCGGCTCAGCCGCAAACGTTAACAGTGATGGCCGTTGGTGGATCGAGTGCGCAAGGGTATGATGCACCTAATCTTGACGGCTACCTGACGAGGGCAATGCAGACGGTCTCTTCGCGGCTAAACATTCACATCGACTTTGTAAACAAGGCGGTCAGTGGTGGTATCCCTACAATGTTGGCTCCGCAGTACGACCCGCTTCTTTACAAGGTAAAGCCAAACGTCGTTCTGATCGCTTGGGGACTCTTGAATGATATCGCCCGAAAGACTCCGCAAACAATGTTTGAGAGAGTCATTAAGGATGAGGTGTCCATGGCTGTTTCATATGGCGCGCAGGTTTGGGTTGTCACACCGCCTGTCACCCCTGCAACCTATGTCGGCCATGATGTGAAGCTTGAGCAGGTATACACGAACTTGGAAGTTGCAGGCGCTCGCGAGGTACACAGCTCCAAAGTACACGTCTTTGACCTTTTAAGCGCCATGGAGAATTATTTGAAGGTGCATCATCAGTCCTACAAACCGTATGCTTCCAACAATTGGCACATGAACCTGGCTGGGCATATCCTGGCTGGGCAGATTCTTGCAAACGAAATTTTGGCGAAGGCAAAAGCGATCGGTATTGCATCCTGATTTGTGCAGCGCCGATTCCAGATATAAAAATGCATTGACATCATCAAGCTTGAACGTTCACTCAATGAACCGTGTCAAGTTCATTGAGTGAGCGGATGGCGCATGGTCGAACAGAATCTGGAGTGAGCAAGACTCATTTTGATACAACAAGGAGTGTGCGATTGAGATCACGGACGGATCGCTGACCGGATAGCGCCATCGTGATATCAAAATCTGCGATCAGATGCTCCAACACGGTCTTTACACCTCTCTCACCTGCGACTGCAAGACCGTACATACAGGGGCGACCGATCAGTGTGGCTTTCGCCCCGAGTGCGATCGCTTTGACCATGTCGGCCCCCCGTCGTATCCCGCTGTCCATCAGCACCGGAACGCGATCCTGAACCGCGTCGCAGACCGCAGGCAATGCATCAAGCGCTCCGATCGCGCCGTCCACTTGACGCCCACCGTGATTGGATACGATGACTCCGTCCGCACCGTGTTCGATTGCACGCCTCGCATCGTACGCTCACCCCCGGCGCCGCCTGAGACATAGTAAAACGGTTCGTCTGCGAGTACTTCACGCGCACGCCGTTCCCACTCCTCGTAGACGACGGGGAGTCGGTCTGGATCGGGATGGGGCATGGTTTTATAAACATCAAATTGGATGTGATTTCCGAAATTCGGCATAAGAACACTCCTTGTGCAGTGGTGAGTGTAAAGCTTCGAGTGCCTTTTATAGATGAATACTACCATTCTTTCATTTATTGCTGTGACGCCAGGCCCCACGCATCTTTAGTGGGCGGTGAAGAATTTCCCCTTGCTGGGTCTAGAATAAGCGAGGTCACGGGAAAGA